>NZ_BAAHAP010000043.1:0-45915 GCF_054777495.1 Echinicola sediminis
TGGCCATTAAATTTGAGGGGAGGATCAGTTTGGACATCAATACGGAAACCTAATTATTTAGTGGAAATTTCCCTTCCCTGGGGCTAGCCCCAGGGAAGGGAAAGGACAGAGTTTAGCTAACACTCCCCTGAGGAAAGTTCTCAGCACCTTTATATCATAGGGTTTTACCTTGTTTCACTTTTTAATCAATTTTATCGGTGGTTTCATCCACCTTTTCCTTTACATCTTCAGATGCATCATCAATAGCATCACCAGCATCTTCCATGGTGTCTTCTATTGCATCACCAGCTTCTTCCATATGATCTTCCACATCTTTGTCCTTTTTTTCGTTCCCGCAGGAATATAGTGAAAGCATTCCAACTACTGCAAATAAGGCTAATGTCTTTTTCATGATTCAGTTGATTTGTGGTTAGCGTTTTATTTTGGTCAATTATAGTGCAAAGCTCATACCATTTATAGTGGAATCTACTAAAAAATATTCAAAAATTAATTTGATCCACCCAGTAATTTTTTGGTGTACTTATGATTTTATCCGCCCATTTATCTATGCGCCACTTCTCTCCTAGGACAGTATATTTGCTGATAAAACAGGGAAAAACATTTCGGGTACAATTTAATGTATACAAGGATCGCCTACCGACAAGTTTCCTATCAAAGAAATCAGAGGGTAAGACATTACCAAAAAGAGTCCTGCCGGGGCATTCACCAGCAGGACTCTTCAGTCTAATGTTTGGGTTTACTCAATTGCAAATCAATGTAGAAAACATATCCATATTAAGGCTTTTATACCCCAGGTTGAGTGCTTTTTTAATATCAGAACACACTTGACGTTTATCGTCTTCTGTCATGAGATCGCGTAGCTCCATTGCGGTGCTGGTACCGTATTTGTTTTCTAACCACCTAAGTCCGGTGTTACTACGGCATTTAAACACCTCCAAGGAATTATGACCGTTTTTTAATGCTTGGTCGTAAGCGGCATAGGCTTCCTTGTATTCCTTGTGGTACAGGTACATGTCTCCTTTCAGGATTTCAAAAGAGGTGTTGTCGGGATCTTGGGCCATGGCTTTGTCAAGATACATCATTGCGCTGTCCCTAAGGTTAAGCTGACGGTTATAAATGTTCGCCATGAGTGCGTATTTGCTTGCCTTTTCTCTGGGATTTTCACTGGTCTCTATCAGCTGCGAAACGGTATTGAATGCCTGTTTTGAACCGCCCATGTCCCCCAGTTTTTCCAGGGCAATTCCTTTTTGAAAATGGGCAGACAAGCTTTCTTCCTTGGTAATCTCCAAGGCTATATTGGCCTCTTTGATTGCTCTTTGATGTTCTCCCAAAGCGTTATAGACTTCTGCTTTATGGACTGCACCGAGCTCTTTGGCTTCTTTGTTTTTACAGTTGCCGCAGAATTCATCTAACTTTGCCAAAGCTTCTATATAAGCTTCCGAGTTGATTAGGCTGTTGGCTTCTTCCAGCATAATTTCACATTTTTTTCCCATGGAAAAAGCTTGGGCTTCCGTGTAAATGGGCCATATGAATAGCAGTAGAAGAAAGTATCCGGGTACATGTTTTTTCATAGGGTTTTGAGTTTAGGGTTTGTGATTATCAGGTCAAGGTTATAAAAAGATAGCTTTTTGAGCACTTACTGCTTGGTGTGAAACCAGCAATACCTAAAACATGGATGAAGGTCGGCGTACTGCAGTAGGGGTCCTATTAGAAGGAATAGGTTTGTGAAGTATAATTTATTGAATTTTGTTCAATTTATAGCAGTAGATTCCTTCTGATTGTAATGTTTAGGACGATTTTTATCCCTCTTATGTTTCTTTTATAATCAAATAGGGGGGATGTTTTGTGATTTCAGGCCGATCCTGTGAATGGAGTATTTATCCCAGTCCAACGGATAATAACAAAAAAGTAAGTTGAAAAGTCACAAGAAGCCCCTATCTCTTCTACCTCATTCCGTTACATATCCATATTCCTGTAAAATGCTTTTTGCCTTTTCAGAAAAGATAAATTCAAGAAATTTCTTTCCCTTCTCACTGGGGCCGTCTTTTCTGTTTATTAGCACAATTCCCTGTTCTATGGGAAAGTGCTGCGCCTGAGAAAGTGCTACCCATTTTCCTTTGCCCTTCATTTCTGGCGATAGGACCACGGACATCGCTGTAAACCCAATTTCAGTAGCTTTGGAAATGATAAATTGATTGGTTTGGGCAATGCTCTCGCCGTACACCAACTTTTCCTTTAGCTTGTCCAATCGCCCGGTTTTTTCCATTATTTCCATGGCCGCTGCTCCGTAGGGAGCAGTTTTCGGATTTGCGACAGCGATGTACTCTACACTGTCCTTAGTCAAAAGTGCTAGTGAAGGAGTATAGTCGTCCATCATTGTCCACAAAACCAACCTTCCCTTGGCGTAAACCTTTGGGTGTTCTAAGGCCATTCCTGCATCATACACAGCTTGGGGGTACTTCATATTGGCGGCAACAAATACATCATAGGGCGCGCCTGCTTTTATTTGCGCTGTCAACTTTCCGGAAGAACTGACCGCCAGATCACAGGCCACACCTGTTTGCTTGGTGAATTCTTGGGTAAGTGCCTTCATGGCAAACTGCATATTGGCCGCAGTGGCTATTACCAGTTTTCCACTGTCACTCGATTGACAAGAGCCTAGGAGAGAAATGAGTAAACCTGATAGCAGAATACACTTTAAAGAGGCCGTTAATGCATTTGTTAATTTCATCAGATTCAGGAAGGGTTGTTAAAAATTAGGGAGTTTTTAGAAGTTTGACTGGTTGGTTTTCACTATTTCCATTGATTATTTATGAGAACAAATACGTCATTTAAAGAGCAGGCATATTTTATTACCAGTAACAAATTTACAGTTTCATGCCTTTTGTTATGGAAATGGAAGCACATTTTTTCCATTCCCACAAACACCCTCTTTGACCAACACGTATTCAATGAAATTCATTTTTGTACTATACACATTAATTGTATTATATTCTTGATAATTAGATGATTAATGGTTAAATTTTATTTGTAGGAAATTATGTTTTGGCCTTTATTATTTTGTCCCTACCCAAACACCTTCTGCCATGAAAAGATTTATTGGACTTTTTGTAATCGCCCTGGTTGCCATTGTCATTTTGTTATTTGTAACAAATCCCGATTTATTGAATAAGGTATGGCTTTACATTGTCGGTTTTATCGGATATATCGTTGTTCTCCTGGAAAAAGGATTCACTTCTGTCAAAGAAGCATTTAAGAGAGACAAAGTACCCCCTGAACCGGCAACTGATGTAGTTCCTGCTCCTGTCAACTATCAAAATGACCAAGTAGATTCCTTGGAAGAAAAGATCCGGGAACTCGAAGGTAAGTTGGAAAAGGAAGAAAAGGAGGGAAGCCCACTTGGATTGGGAACCATCACTGTACTCAGGTATACCGATGATGGGGAAACCACCTTGGGATTACTGTTTCTTAAAAACAAGTTTTTTGCTTACACCTTGGAAGATACTTTTCGAGAGGTGAAGGTACGTGGAAGCACCAGGATTCCAGCGGGATATTATCCCTTGGATTTCAACCGGAACCTGACCCCAATGACCAAGGCTTACAGGAAGAGCCGTCCATGGTTTGATTTTCATTTGGAAATCAAGGATATCCCCAACTTTTCAGGGGTTTATATCCACGTGGGGAATACCCATGAAGACACCGAGGGCTGTTTGTTGATTGCTGACGGCGTAAACGCCGGAATTAGTAAATCGATCACCCAGTCAAGGTTGGCGTTTGAACGGTTTTATAAAAAAGTAAGTGAATTATTGAAAGCAAATGAACCCGTCAAGATCAATATACTCAATGAGGACTGGTTTGAGAAAAGCAAATTCTTCCCCGCATGAAAAAATTTATCCTTTTATACCGCCTTCCCATACTGCAGGTAATCACGATTCTGGTGGTACTGCTCTTACTGGGAATTTTTGTCTTGCCCTTGTTTGAGGGCTATATCCTTGTAGGCTCAGGGGTGCTATTGGTTACTGGGATGATCCTCAGCTATGGGGTTGTGGCCAAGTATTTCCGGCGGGAAGAGAGAAAGATGGGCATTTACCGAAACAGTTATCACGATGTGTTTTTCAAGGGTACGGTGGTTTTTGCCATTTTAATGGCCATATTGGGCAATTTCTATGGGCTGATCAGCTATTTGCAGGGAGGAAATCCTTTTCGGATAATCGGTCTTTTGGTCATGGTAATTTGGATCGCTGTATTTATGATTTACTTTGTCTGGTCTGTTTACTTTTATAACATCAACTATGGCATAACCGATGAAGAATGGGAAAAGATTTTCCGTGCCAAGGAGCTCAATGAGTTTGGGCTCACCCAAAATGATCCAGGAATATCGGAACCGCTCTACAATCCCTACCGGAGTCAGACATTTGGCCTGCCCCCGGGGACAGTCAGGGGAATGATTGCTTTTACCTTATTATTGGGGGGCATATCCCTATTGATCAGTAGTTATGGATTGGATTATGTTTCCAATGCGGAAACCGCACTCAGAGTAAAACAGTTTGAATTTTTTGAAACCGCGTTTTTAATGATGATCGCTTTTTATTTTGGTGACCGATCACTAAAGTATTTGCGGGACCGTTGGAATGTTTCTAAAGGAGGGGATACAGACCTCCAAGATGAGGAAGGAAAAGGCCATGCAGGCAAGTCTGACCAAAGTAAAGGAACGGTTAGCATGCTGGACGAGGTGGAAGTAGAAGACCGTAGTTTTATGTTGGAGGACCAACGTTTCGCTTTATCTCAAGAAGGAAAGGACAAACCGCTGACCAATTTGAAAAAAGCCCTGTCAGGTGGAGAAGAGGAAGATCTGCTTGGAGGGACCGCCTTCGTGCAGATCATGGACAATACCAATAGAAAAATACTAATAGATGAAGAAATAGAGGATGCTTTGTCGGAGCTTCAAAATGAAAAGGGGATCAAATTGGCCTTGCCTGTCGTAAAAGCGGTAATCAGCGTGGAATCTTCCGGAAGAGGGCATTTGCCAGACGGTAGGGCGAAAATTTTATTCGAAGGACATAAGTTTTGGTATTGGCTAAAAAAATCAGGAAAGTCAGAGGAAGAGCTTCTGGAGCTGCAAAAGGAATTCCCGAATATTCTCTATCCAAAATGGACAAAGGAACATTACCGGTTAGGACTTGGCGAATACAAGCGCCTGAAAAAAGCCAAGGAAATTTATGAAAAAGCAGCGGTATACAGTACCTCTTGGGGCCTTTTTCAAATTCTTGGAGAAAATCTGGAGCATAATATTAAAAGCAGAAAATACAGGGACTATGCTGAATTTGAAGAGAAACAACATGAGGCTGAATTTTATCACTTCTTAGATTTCCTTGCTTTTATTCAGGCCAAAAAAGTAAAAGGCAAGCCCCTGATTTACTATATCTCGGAAGATAACAAAGGAAAATATGACTGGGCTTCTTTTGCCTATGGTTATAACGGACGCGGCTACGCCGTCAATCAATATGATAAGAGAATGGCGGAGGCCTATGAAAAATTCAAAGGGGCTTCGGCATGAGACGAATTCGGACATATGGTCGATGGATAAGCGCTTTGGGCGGTATAATCCTTTTAATATTCATGGTGTCTTGTCAACGGGACCAAAGGGCCTTAGTCGTGGGAAAAATCCAACAGGCGAGTGACCTGGCCACTACCGAGTTTGTGATTGATAAGGTGGTTTTCGGTACCAAAACCAAAAAATTGCTCTTCATCAATATCAGCCAAGCGCAATTTCTCGCCTACTCCAAAGCATCGGTCAAAACGGGTATAGACCTTAGCAAGATAAGTGCTGAAGACATCGTGATCGACCAACAGCGCATCAGCCTCCATCTCCCTGCTATTGAGGTGATCAATTTTTCTTATCCCCCTTCCAGCTTCGTAGAGGATTCTTTGATCTCTGATACCCGTGCACTGTTGAATAAGATCAACATCAGGGATCAGGAGGAATTTTTCAGGATGGCCGAGCTGGATATACGCTCCAACTTGCAATACATGGGTTTGGTAAGGACCTCCCAGGAGCACACCCGCAAAATGTTTAAGGTGCTGTTAAGTTCCCTAGGTTTTAGGGAGATTTATATCAGTTTTAAAAGTGATCAATTGATCATTCCTCAGGTCAATCTATTGGTAGAGCAGGATGAAATAATAGGCCAGTGATTACATTATTGTTTAAAAATTGGCGCTTTATTGTGGATGTACTTTTGGTACTGGCAGTCGTTCTATTGCTTTTCTGGTGGAATCCTATGGGTCTGTTTGGTGGGGGATTAAAATTGGAGGATTCGGCCAATATGGTGACCGAGGTCAATGAGATAGGGGAACTGGTAACTGCCGAATATTACGGGGAAGTCATCACCTCCATTGATGAGGCTAGGCTTAATCCTTTACAAAACGAGGAAATCAGTGAACGGGCCGCTGTACTGTATGCAGACTTGTTGGTCGGTTTGCAAAATTTACATGACTATCAATCTTTGGATATTAATGAGCGCACAGAAGAATATCGGCAAGGTCCTAAAATAAGAAACTGGAGAAAGATCATCCGGCAGGATGTGGACAGCAAAAATATCATGGATAAGATGGACTACCATGGTTTCTTAACCGAGCTGCAAGCAGAGCCTTTGTTCGATGATCTGTTGGAGTTTTTATGGAGAGAAGAGGTGGGAGCTGATCAAAAAGATGCTCCCAAAGAAAAAGAGCTCCGCGAACTGCTCTTTAGAATGTATAAGGGTTTGGATGAAAATGCGGACTTTACCGAGGAGCAAAAGAACCGGTTTATACAAACCTATCATTCCAATGTCCAAGAAGGGATGAGCAGAAAAGCTTTGAGAAAAAAGCTGACGATGATCGGAAGAGGTTGGGTAAAAGCGGGTTTTGATTTCAGTGACTTAGGAGAGGAATCCATTTTGTATTATGAGGACCTAGGCGAAATTCACCTGATAGGAATTTCTCCTAAAATTTTGAATGCCGACATCAACCCTTGGTTCATACCGGAAAAGGGAATCCCAGGATTTCAGATATTGGATGAAAAAGGGCCAGTAAACTTCTATGATGCAAAAAAAGTCAAACAATACTGTATTGACAAGTTGACGGTTTATGCCCATCAGGCAAGAATATTGGATAATGCCAAAAGCCAAGGTGCCGAAACCTTAAAAAATCTTTTTAGTTTACTTACAGGTAATGAGATCAAAAAGGTCATCTTTCATGACACCCCTTTTCTTGAGTTTGTAAAGCTGGCGGAGGAGGATGAAATGATAAGCTATGCTGAGGCCTATGTGCTGGATTCACTGGTTCGACTTGAAGTCAATGAAATAAAAGCGCTCAAAACATCTATCAGTAACCGTTCCGTCAATCTAGGTTTTGCCGAACAAAAGGAAAGAGTCTTGAAGCAAGTACTCTCTAGATTTCAAATGTTCCCTTATCAGGTAGATGGAAGTCAATTCAACTATTTTTCCAAATTAAGCACAGATATAGCATTGGACAGCTTGATTGATGACCAAGAAGACAGCGTGTTAACTGTTTATCGGGAAGTAACTAAACCTGTGGATATCTTAAAAAAAGACAGTCTAAAAACTGAAACATTTGAATTCATACCTTATTGGATGGAAGAGCCATATCCCTATATCCAAGCCTATAATCAGCTGATCGGCACATTACAATCGGCTTCAGTGATGAGAAATGTTCCTGATAGCATTATGGTAAGTCAACAGACATTTGGGGAAGGGGAGCTGTTTTCCAACCATAAGGTTGTTGACTATAAGTCATTCGCGGAGGGAGACAGTATACGCTTGTTTGTTTTAACAGATTCGGTAACAGACAAGTATCTGAGGGACAAATTATATCCCGTGACGATCAATCAAGAGATGTTAAGCCGATTCCTGAAAAATAAGGAAATTCTATCCGATGCAACACCAAAATCCAACACGAGTTTGTCAAAGGACAGTTTGGAGCATATTTGGTTGTTCGACATCCATACGGACAAATTACAAGTATATCAACTAGCGTTGAAACTGGAGGAGATGTTACCTCCCTTGATAGCCCAGAAATTCAAAGAGGATAAGTTACTCAAGATCAACGAAGGCCTTGTATTTATCAAAGAGACAGACAGCTTGAAGCATGTTCTGTCCGACAAAGAACCGAGCTTGAATCAAAGTCAATCCTTGGAACTAGAAGCGTTTTTTAGGACGCTAATGGATGCTCATCAAGAAGAACGCCATAAATCCTTTTTAGAGAAAACGAAGGACTGGGTAAACAGTAAAACCAAAGAAAAGCAGGGTGCCACCATTTACCTCAATTCCAATGGGCTTAAGCTAAAGGAGAATTAATGTTTATTTTATACGATTATCCGTAATTACACCATTGAATTTATTTCTCACGGAATCCACAGAATTACACGGAATTAAAAATCTTTTCTGCGGGTTTCTGTGTATTCTGTGAGAGATGGTTTGCTAATTTAGAGCTACTGGTGTCTTTGCGGATATACATATTATTTTATTTTCTTAAAGTAGGTTTCAAAGACATTGCCTGAAAAGAATTTACCAAAGCTCGCCACAGCTTTGAAGTCTTCGACAGGACCGGAGGTGTTGAGGGCCTTCATAGTGGTAAGTTGCTTAACAAAATCATCCGTTAGAATTTTAAGCTTGCCCTTACCTAGAATCTCCCCATTCTTATCAGCACCTTTGCGTAGGGTGATAAAGAGGGTGGTGGTATCTTGCCATACATCCAGTCCTTTGTCATTATGTACATCCTTGTATCCTTCAAAGTAATATTCTTTACCATCTTGGTCCATCAAAACTGCTTGGTACAGCATCTTTTTCCGTTCCTTATCCGAGGGATCGTTTATGAATAAATTAAATGATCCGTTCAAAGCTATCAAGGGTTTTTCAGAAAGAGCTGGCGCTTTCATGGTACCTAGCAGACCGGCCAGGTGGTTTTTGTCTTTGACAAAAGTGTCCACATCCATGGAAACAATGGTCAGGGTAAATTCGAAGGGAGAATTACTTGCCTCGCCATGGGCATAAGCCTTCTCGTAATCTCCGGTTTCTCCAATTGAGAAATACCCCCTCATGGTCTCGGTGAACTGTATTCCCTTAGTGTCAATATTTTGACCATCTTTTATTTGACGTTGATCCAAGCCATATTCCAGGCTACAACCCAGTTGCTCTGCGATTAATTTACAACTTCTTTCTGCCAGGGCACTGATGGTCAAAAGCGGATTGGTTCCTACAGCCCTGGGGATGACCCCTCCATCCATAACATATAGGCCTTCATGCAATGAGGTTCCGGTTTCTGCTGCAAAAACCTGTCCCTTATGGTCCACCACTCCTTTGCTAGCATCATCGGCCATTCCGCATCCCCCCAAAGGATGTACGGTCACCAGATCATAATCCAGCAATTTATTCCAAGTGGGGTTGGGCACACGATTCCCGCCCAAGGCCATGGTGGCAGACAAAAGTTCCCCATTTACTTTTTTGAAGATCTCAGCTTTGCCCACACCTTTCCAATGAATGTCCAATTGGTCGTCCTCCAACTCCATTTTACCGCTGGCATCGTCATGGGTCATGACCAGGTAAATCTGCGTGTGGTTGACAGCGCCATGGAATGGCCCCCGGAAAATACTTACGATTTCACGCCATTTTTCCTTCCAAAAATCCTTAAAACCCCGGTCCGTATCGTTCCCAAAAAAGCGCGAAAAGGTCACCAAAGCACCAGCCATAATCCCTCTGATCGGTCCGGGAACCGTTCCTTCTTCCAGCGTCATACCACTTTCCAACTCCTTCCGCTCTCGCATGTCAATCACACTGGTAATGCACGGCCCCACATCATTGATCCCTTCCTTGACCTTATTTCCCAAGCCTATGCCATTTATAGGTAGGTCGTTATTGTAGCCGAAAGCCAGTACATCGCCGTTCCCGGTCATGTTTTTGCCAAGCATAGGAGATAGGGTAAGTCCTCTTTTTGCAGACCTTAACAAAATCTCTGTTGATCCCAATGCCCCCGCTCCAATGACCACCATTTCAGCAAAAACAAACATTTCCGGAGCATCAAACTTCTCCCTGCCCACATTTAAAAGGGAAAAATTCACCTTCCACTTTCCATCCCGTTTCTCCACACTCCTTACATCAATATTGGTGAAAATTTCGGCTCCATGGTTATAGGCATCGGGCAGGTAATTCATGGCAGTGGTGTTTTTGGCCCCTACGTTACATCCGGTCACACAGTCTCCACAGTTATTGCACTTTGGTTGTTTGATCCCCACATGATTGGCTTCTTGATCTTTGAAGTTGACATTGATGTCCAATAGGCGAAACTCTTCTGACATATAGGCAGCAGATTTTCTCATGGCCTGCGTCTTTTTGAGTACAGGATAACCTTCTTGGTTTTCTGGATAGGGGGTGGGCTTGAGCATTTCCCAGGCCCTGTCCATCCCCTCCTGAAATGCCACTAGATCATTTCTAAGGGCTTCTGGCCATTCTTTTTGCTCCATGACCCTAGGCTCCGGCTTGATGGATACATTGGCATTGACCAAGGAGGTGCCTCCCAAACCACATCCTTTGAACACGCTCAGGTCTTTTCCTATAGTAAAATCGTACAGCCCATTGTTGTCAGCCGACTTTTTACCACGGTTAAAGTTCATTTCTTTTGCTGCAGCCTTAAGGCTGTCCGGAAATTGGCCAGGAAGAAACTCTTTACCCTTTTCCAGCAAACAAACCGATTTGCCACACCTTGACATTCTGGAGGCGGCGATACTCCCGCCATACCCTGATCCAATGACAATGACATCGTAGTGACTTTTTAATGCAGTGATGGGTTTAGAGAGCTTTTTCATGGTGAATATGGATTGGGTTTTCTATTAGTTCGTAATGCACTTGACTTCCGTTAAATGAAATATTGTCCTCCTCGACGGATGACTTCGCTTTCATTTTCCAATCTTTATTAATGGACTTTACCCCAATGGGATAAATGGCCAAGCCTTTCTGGCTGATGTGTATCCTCAGAAAGTTTTTATATCCTTCATGACGGAAAGAGGAAGATCCCTCTGTGATGTGGTTATCCAAAAAAGTGACACTGATCAGCAGATAAATCCCAAAAATGATTCCGCTAACAATTCCTCCAAAAACAAACAGGCTTAGATAGAAAGCCACGATGGATTCAAATCCAATGGCCGACAACATATAGCTCATCCAATAAAAGTTGGCTACCTGAAGCAGGCCGTGTATAAAACCGGCGATATAATTCCATTTGCCTGCCCCGGAGGAGGTATCGGAAAATAGGGTAATTCCAATTAGCAGAAGGAAATTGAGAAAAATGACTCCTGTGTCAATTGGGAGAGCGCCCACAAAGAAAATCAAACCATCATTTTGTATGGTTCCGTTAATGATATCCTTAGGGTAGTTGTCCATGACCCAGCCGGTAATAACGTGATACAGGCCAAAAAGAAACAACATGGTATAGCTGAAAAAGGGAAACAGTAAATTTTTTAAGGACAGTACTTTTGAAACCGATTTGGAGGGGAAGACGGATTTTAATGTTCCTTCATTGCCTTCACTGTTGACGATGGTATCTTTTAGGTTATGGGTCAGGTGCATAAATGCACCGCCTCCACCAGCGGTAAACAGTTGCCTCATTCTACCGTTTTTGTCCTTTTCTTCGTACCTGGCATAGTGGTGCAAATCTCCTGTTAAAATCGCGCTGATCTGGATATTCTCGTTCTTGCCTCCATAACAGTTTTCGTTTTTCCCATACAATATATTATTGATGAAAAACTCAAAGCGGTCATGTGAGGAGTTTTTCTTATCAAAGGACCGATAGACCCAGTTCGGTTCAGCTGTGGCAATGATGATCTTATCTCCTGCCTTGATTTGATTTTGGGCAATTTCCTTAAAATATTGCAGCTGAGGGTAGTCGATATCGGAATTGAGCTGTATATCCAAGGCTATCAGCCAATGATGGTGGGGGAGTTTGAGGGCAAAATAACTTCTGCTTTGTTTTGTCCTCCAGTTGCCCATGGAACGCTTTTGGCAAAAAATCCTCAGAAAATTGGTAAGTCCATCGTACCAATCGTGATTTCCCGGAATAGCAAAAAGGTCCGGTGGATTGGCATCCTCCTTTACTTTGGGAAAAGCGGCATGGTAGGGGCCCTGCAGCCGGTTACGGTATTCGTCAAGTTCAGGAGTGGGATAAACCTGATCCCCTCCCATAATCAAAATATCCCCTCGCGGAATACGTTTGTTAGGAACTTCCAATTCATTTTGGGCCAGCAGATGTGCCATGGTATAAGTGGCATTGAAGCCATCGCCAAGATCCGATATATAATCTATCCAGATTTCTTCTTTTAGGCTATAATCATACTCTCCAGACGTGTTTTTATCCAAAGCAGCCTGTATTTCACGTTTATCTGCAAAATTCCCAAATATGCCGGACACTACGGTTTTCATACCGGTGAAGGCCAGCTGCTTAGGGTCATACCAATTGACCATTTTCTTGGGGCTAAAGTCCATATTCCGTAAAGTCTTTTATCAGGTTAAACTTGGTTTTAATTCCTGTTTTGTCAGGCAACCAGCTGGTAAGTTTGGTGAAATACCTTGATTTAAGTCTATTTGCAAGGCTTTGATAGAGTGTGCCGGTGTACAACTCTTTTCCCATATTGTCCCGTAGGGACAGCGTGATCTTTTTGAAACCTAATCCTGTGAAGATATCCCAAGGGCCATCTACTTGTTGAACAGAGGTCAATGATAATAGCTCTCCGTTTCGATGGAACCTTGCTTTAATGGTGTGGGTATTATGGGAATTCGCATTGCTCGCTTCAAAACGGTGATCATATAGCGGTATTTCTTCCTCATTGGCTATCTGAATGCTGGAATAGCTTTCCAATATTTTCTCGGTATTCGAGAAGCTACTGAACCTATAGAATACATAGTAGGTGACAGGGACTTTGGAATTTTCGGATACCAAAGTTCCCTCATAGGTTCCCCTGAAAGATAGCGTGTGACTTGGCTCTTTACACTGGGTGGCGGACTCATCCAGTTTTTCACCGTGCTGACTACTGGTCAACAGGTACTCTTTTGCATGGGCATAGCCCATATTGATCAGTTCACGTGCATTTATTTTATTGAAGAAAAAGTCGGGATCCAATGGAAGTGGAATACTGGATTTGATGACAAACAGTTTGGTAGGTATTTCCTTTTGGTGCAGTTGGTCAATAAGCTTTATCTGTTTATAGTCCTCCAGCAGCCCTCCATTGGCACTCATCTCTATCATATGGACATACTGGGAAAAGGCTCCTCTTAGATAGCTTGGACTGTTTCCTATGGCCCAAACCAACCAAATTTCATCGGCTCCTTGATGAACCGCTTCCACAAGATTGGCGTCCTTTATCCATACAGCATCGGAATACCAATCTTCACCTATTTTAAGGGCCGGCATAAATATGGGCAAGGAAACACCCGCAATCAGGTGGTCTTCCGTGCTTTGATTTCCTGGTAGGGCTTCGACTTTCTTTTCTGAAAAATTACAGACATTGAAGGTCACATGGGCATGCTGTTCCGATTGAATTTGATTCAATGATATGCCCAAAGAAGGAAAAACCTTGTTTCTTATATTGTCCGCATCTGCATATCCCTGCATCTTAAAAGGCTTGAGATAGTTTTGGGCTTTCCTTCCGGACACAAAGCTTTTCAACTTGAGCTTTCTCCATCGCCGGGCCATTTCCTTGGGCTTTAGACCACTGGCCAGCATGGCCGTATTGAATATGCCTCCTGAAGTGCCGTCCACGTGAAAAAATTCCAATCCGGCTTCTTCCAATGCCAACAAAACTCCTGCCTGATAGGCGACACGCATACCACCTCCTGCCAGGATCAGGGATCGTTTTGGACTGCTATTTTCAGCTGGTCTGGTGAACATAGGCTTTCAGTTTAGGAGTGGAGTAGATCGCAATACATATCCAGCCAGCTGCTTCGTAAAACATAAAAAATTTGGTCAGTAGACTAGGGTTACCATCAAAAATCCAAGAAAAGATCCTGGCCAAAATACCCAATCCCATGATCAATAGAAAGAGGTAGTTGAAGGGTTTCAGTGTAAAAATAGAATGGACAAAATAAAGGCTGAAAATTCCAAAGCCAAGTTCAAGGGCTCTAAGAAAGCGGTATTGGCTTAAAAGGTTGGTTTTGGCAAAACCATCCAATTGTTGGTACACATCGAGCGAAAAAAGTAGCTTGAAATCCAGCGCGGGATAAACAAAGGCACCCCAAAATCCGGCAAAGGTCACTAAGCCAACATAAGTATAAAAGAAAAAATAGCTGAGGAATTTCATATTGCTTTGAGTGTTTTCATATAGTAGAAAAAGATTCCGGCGGAAAAGAGGTCAAATAGCGCCACGCCCATGGCCATCCAGGAAAACAAGCCATTAAATACTCCAATGGATACCGCGATACAAGCCCCCAGTTTTTGCATGCCACACCACAAGACTGCGGTTGGGGAAGTATGGGTCTGGTATACCGTGTGAACCATCAAAGAACCGAAAAGCGCCATAAACATCCCCACTATGGCAAACAGGTGCTGGGAAATGGGGCTTATTTCGGCGCCTATGATTTTTAAGACAACATCCGGCATGATGACCTGTGAAAGTCCGGAAATGATGGTGATCACGGAAATGCCCAGTACGATAAAAGTCAGGTTCTTTCTCATTTTTCTTTGTATTTAAGAGGCATAGCCCATTTTGTCCCGGTACCATTTCTTGGATTTTGCGATAAAGAAATACATGGTAATAGCCCACATAACTGATAGAATAATCCATCTCAAGTCATTAAGGTACATCCAGCGATTGAGCAGGTCCTGAAGCGTGGCTTCGTCAGATACTCCCTCGATAAACTGGTTGTTGATCTTTTCAATATATGCCTGCTGTATGAGCACAGGAGCCAGTAAGCCGGGAGCCCAAAGAATGGGCACCCACCGCAGTGGCCCCTTCCATTCTGTGATCAACATGACCACAATGGCTATTGCCATGATCGGAATGGTGATAAAGAAAAACTTGGTAGCCAAGGTGGTCTGAGGGATAATGGAATCGTAATAATTGTCCAAAGTGATGGTCGAGGGATAATTAGGGAACCAAAAAAGGTGCAAAGACCAAAAAAGGCCCAAATAGATGGAGGCACAAAAGAAAATATAGGCATTATTGATGTCTATCAATGTTTGTTTAAGAGGGCTCATGGTTTGGAGTGTTTTAAAAGTTTCAGATTTTATATTTTTCATAATCCGTAATGGAGGGATCTGGCAGCCAATCTTCTGAAAGACCCAGGTCAACCACCGTTTCCAGCCCCTCTGGCATCATTTCCGGTGGAGTATCATAAGTCATAAACCAGCATTCAAAGTGGTCATCAAGAACTCCGTTGGCTTCCGGCATATACATGGTAAAGAAAGGATCGGGATTGATGTCTATGTCCCTGAGAAAAGCCACATTGGGATGGTCACCGATGTATAAATTGGCCTTGGCTTTACCGAACAGATTGACATCGGCTTTGGTATTAAAATAAATATAAGAAGCCATCAGCATGTTTCTGAACCGGCAATAATTCGTGGTGCCAACTTTTACCCGAAGGGAAGGGGACTTGGGGCGATCCATTTCAACCCGAAAGACAAAATCCCCATTCTTTTCATATTGGGCGCTGATTTGTTCCTCGTTCACCTTAAAATCCAGGTTGGCTTTATGCTTGGGCATACCCCAGATGCCTTTGCCTCCTTTGACGGATATTTCTGAACTGACCGGAAGGTCCAGGATGTACTGGCCTGTGCCGTAACTTTTCATCAGCAATGCATTGAGGACTTTTGGGGCAGGCTTATTTCCGTGGGTACATCCAATGGCAATGCTGTATTCTATGTATTTGCCGATACTGGTGTCCAAATAATTGATTACAGTGATCAACAGTGCGGCCCGGCCGTTGGGCAGTTTTAGGGCATGGATTTCATCTCCAGGCAATAGGGCATTGGCCTTTTCCCAATCGCAGCTGAAGCCTACCATAAAGGCAGGAGATTTTTTGGCATTGACGGGCATCTGATAGGGGATGCCGTCTACAAGGGCGTATCTTCCAGCGTAGCGTTTGATTCTTTTAGGTGGCATGGCATAAAAATTTAGTTTTTATTCAGTTCGTCAATCATAAGGGGAAATACCTCTTTATGAGCTTCTTTACCAAGAAAAACATCCAGATGGCTATATTCATCGAGCAGGTGCAACCTGTGTTTTCCAGGTTGGCACTGTTCAAGGTAATCATAGGTCGCTTGTTGACTCTGCGGAAGGAAACACAAGTTACGGATGCCTGCAAACAAAATTATTCTTGGCATAAACTGGTGTTTTTCCGGAGCATAGGTTTGGCCGGGAGTATTAATATTGGGAACCAGGACTCCTTTTTCGATTCCTTTTCCTATGTGGTCAAAAAAGGATATGGGCACATTGGCAAATTCTGTCTTTATCCATTCCATGGTACGCTCATCCAGGTTTTCCAATAGCCAAAGAGCAGGGAAGCCGGATCCATAGGTGAAGCTGACAAATTTCCCCACCTTGGTGTCTTTTTCAGGATGGGTAACCATCACCAAGGCCTTCATCAGTTTGGTCTTGAAATCAGGGGCATGAATGCCCCATTGGGGATTGATGTATTCAAAGAACTGCCTCACTATTGGAACCAGAAAACGTGATTTGAAAACGGAAAACTTCGGTACAATTGGATGTAGGGAAACGGCATTGCTGATAATCGTCTTGACTTCAGGTACAAGCCCCAAGACAACAGACATCATAAAGCTGGTGCTTCCCTGGCAGTGGATAATGGCTTTGATCTCGCTGGCCCGAGTGAGTTCAACTATTTTTTTCACTGCTGCAGGATGGTCATATTTGGCAACTTGGTCCAAGTCCCACTTATTTGGTTCCAAATCTATGCTGCCGCGCCAATTTTCCAGCCAGACATCATAACCTTCCTCAGCCAGCATTTCCACGATGTTTTTTTCAGTAGGCGCACAAAAAATATCCGCTCGCACACCTGCACCGTGTACCAAAAGCACTGGGCCTTTTGTAGGGATATTGGACAGGTAGTGTTTAAGGTTGCATTTGAAACCATCCAATGCTAAAAAATCAATTGTTTCAAATTTTGACTGCATTATATGCTTGTTTTCACATATAATTTAATATAAAAAATGGATAATTTATAAAATTACCAAAAATATCAGTGTTAAATCTCCCTGGTGTTTACACGATGATTTTTCTGTAAATGTATTCACCAAATAGTAATAGAAGTTCCTTAATGTATTTTTTTCATATAGGTATGCAGATTAGGCTTTATTATTCAAAGCTCTTGAGGTATTCACTTTAATACTTCTTTTTTTTACTTATAGTTAAAATTAATTGAATATTAATAAAATTTAATGAGCGATTGTACCATAATTAATCTGCAAACTGGTAAATTAGGCACTTGATTAACTGAAACCTTTAAACAAAAATGAAATCCTTATTAACATTACTCACTCTTTTATCTTTGACTTGTTTCGAAGCTTCTGCCCAAAAACAAAAGAAAGTGTTATTTATCGGTACTGACGGAACAAGGGGAGAAGTTCTACGAAGTATCCCAACGCCAAATTTGGATCTACTGTCCCAAAAAGCCATTTACAGTTACGATGCCATCAATAATGGTATCACCATCAGTGGGCCAGGTTGGAGCAATTTGTTCACTGGGGTAGGAGAAGGCAAGCATAAGGTGATTGATAATTCCTTTAAAGACCATAACCTCGGTTCTCATCCGGACTTTCTCACAGTCATCAAAGAAAACCTACCGGAATACCATACCGCGGCCTTTTATACCTGGTTGCCTGTTGGGTTAATTTTGGACAAGACCGATCTGAATGTATCCAGAAAATACGCGCACAACGGAGATGCATACGTTCATAAAGCGGCGATAGACTATCTTTCCCATGAAAAAGCGGATGCCACGGTGGTTTACTATGGAGATGTGGACATTGCTGGTCATACCTATGGCTTTTATGAAGAGGTGCCCCAATACTATGAAGAAATCGTCCAATTTGACCGTTATGTAGGTGATCTTTTGGATGCCATAAACAGTAGGAAATCGAGAGAGGAAGAGGAGTGGTTGATCGTGTTAAGCACCGATCATGGTGGATATAAGACAGGACATGGTGGAACCACTCTTCAAGAAAGAAATATCTTCGTCATGGCGGCGGGGGATAATATTTTCTCAAAGGAAATCAAACCGACAAAGCCGGCTGTACTGAAGCAAGAAGATCAACTGCCGTTGTCGGACCTGGAAAAATACGGTTATGACAAAGTTCCCACCCAGTTGGATGTAGCTGCGACCATCCTTGACTTTCTGGAGATTAATACCGATAAATATCAGTTGGACGGCAGTTCTTTGCTGAAATAATAATATATGCATGATGGGGGAGTGTTGCTATCGGATCAGTGTAAAAGCGTTGATAGAAGATTCCAAGGGGGATTTTCTGCTGATCAAAGAAGATAATGGCCTTTGGGATTTGCCCGGTGGTGGATTGGATCATGGGGAATCGGCTCAGGAGGGAATCATAAGGGAGCTGATGGAAGAAATGGGCATCATCCCCAGTTTTGTTGCTGAGCAGCCATTACTGTTCTTTACCTGCATCAATCCTAAAGGTGAACAGATTGCCAATATTGTTTATAGGGTTGAGCTGCCTCATCTTGCGTTCAAGCCTTCACCGGAATGCATGGAGATCAAGTTTTTCAGCCCGGATGAGGATTTGGAGCAATTCACTTATCCAAATGTTCCCCTCTTTGCCCAGGTTCTTAAAAAGTTTAGAATGCATAAAAAATAGGGGCTGTCTCTTAGGCCAAGATTAACATCTGTATACGAAATATTATATGGGTAAGGATTTCTGATCTCTTGCAATTTCGTAATCATAGACATTATCTTGGTTAGATTTCTCAATTGAAATTTACGGGTTTTGGCGGCAAGTGGTATGCTCTATTGGTATTAATCCGGCCAAAACATGACCATACTGATACATATTAGCCTGGGGCTGTCACCCCAGGCTAATATGAGTTCGCCCCTTTGGGGCGGTCCCTTTCTCCACTGACTTACACACTTCAACGAAGTATTATTTGTTTAGTACTCAGAGAAATCTACTTATGAAACAGGCTTTTATTGGTTAGAAGAATAAGTTACAGTCAGTTCTCCTGTTTTTCTTTGGACAATTTCTATTTTATCAGTTCGAAAAATTAATCCTTAGCGCGGCATTGAATCCCACCAAGAGTTCATTGTCATCATCAAATCTTTCCCGGTGGATGTAGAATGTGGACTCCAGAAATTCCCCGTCCTTTTCCAACCGTGACCAGGTAGCACTTGGACCGGCAAGCAATTGGATATTTTCACCTATGTTAAGTCCAAAATTTAAATTGAGCCGGGTAAGGTCATTATTACCGTGGAGCTGATGCTGATAGCTTGCCTCAGGGTTCACAAAGAAAATATTTCCCAACGTAAGAATACTTCCAAAACCAGCCCCCAAGGCATATTCATCCTCGTAATCGGGATTATAAGAGCCAATGAAACTTGTGTAGAAAGCTGGCACACCGATCTTTAAAGCCAGGCTATAAGGAAAAAGCTCATTGTAACTGACTTCCAGCGCTTTATATCCTCCTTGTCTGATGATGGATAAAAAACCAATGGGAACGCCTCCCTTATCCAGTGTGTCCGCATAATTAACAAAACCCAGTTGGAAAGTGCTTAGTTTCTTTACGGTGTTTACAAAGCCGATCTGTGCCCCTTTGACCTCTTTAGGGCTTAGGTTGACAAAACCTACCTGGCTTCCGTCCAAAGAATGGGCTGCAGTATTGACAAAACCGATCTGCACTCCAGATGATTTTTTGACAAAGGTATTGATAAAACCGATCTGGCTACCATGGATGGAATCGGCCACAATATTGATAAAGCCGGTTTGTAATCCGGTCATGGTCTTGCCCACGGTATTGACAAAGCCCACCTGGACCCCGCTAAAGTTCTTGGTATTGATATTGACAAAGCCTATTTGGGCACCTTTGTGGCTTCCTGTGCCATGATTGACAAAGCCGATCAAGGGGTATTGGAAATGTTCGGGAGCATGGTTGTAAACGACTGTGTAGAGGGGCGGAAAGCTTTCCTGCCCGAAGACTGATTGGCCAATGAACAATAGCGCGCCCAATAAAATTAAATTGATTCTTTTCATGGTAATATCTGTAGATAGTTTGTGTTCCTTCTTGATATAAGGACACCTTTCTTAGATGATACCCTGACAGAAAACGGAAAAATCAGATAAATACGAATTGAAGTCCTCCGCTCAAACCGATATACCAGCCCTGTACAGCTTGTGAGTTGGAATTATCCTCGATGATCCAACCGGGTATAGTGTTTTCTTCTGGATTGTGCCGGTAAAGGTAATTGAGGGATGGACCACAGAAAAGTCTAAAATGGCGGTTGATTTTGATAGCGGGCAATAACTTCAGGGCAGCCAGGTTGACCGTGGTTTTGGGAGGGCCCAATGAAGTCCGGCTAAACAATTCTGTATCCAGGGCAAAATAAGGGGTCTTGACCATATGAAGCCCGAGTCCGGCATCTATGGCCCAATTGTATTGCCTATCCTCTGTGGCATAGGCCAAGCCCAGCAGCCCATAGGTATAAGTCCCCCCGGTCCGGACGGTAAAAGTACCCATTTGCAGCTCATCATAGCCTATAGAAAAACTCTTTTCCCCACTATTGATGATATTAAGCAGCGCAATAGGGTAGGCACTGCTGTCGGCAATATTGACCAAAGAAGTCAGCTGCAGACCGCTCACCTTTCCACCTATATTGAATAAGCCTGACACTTGGTTGTCCGTACCCTTCCTGCTATTGTTAAACAAACCGGCCAATTGAAGGCCTTTTGTTCTGTAGGCTTTATTATAAAGTCCTGCCAGTTGCAGGCCTTGGAACTGATGGCTCACGTTAAATATTCCCGCAGCTTGCAGCCCGTCGGTATCTCCCAAAACCCTATTGGAAACACCTGCCAGTTGGACACCTTTGGAATTGCCTCCTACTAAATTAAATACGCCGGCAGCTTGTAGGCAATCGGCGTTTTTTCGGTTGATATTAAATACCCCGCCCAATTCCACGCCATTCACTCCGGCAGTGTATCCCCCCAGGATATTAAAGGAAGCATGGTTGATGATTTGGCTGTTCATCATTCCATGGGTACTCAAACGGGGGACAAGTGAAACTTGGACGGGCATTTCAGCAAAGAAATTCCCAATATTCAGGCCTTGCATTTGTTGCCTGAAACCGATCAGCATCCTTCCAAAAAAAGTCTCCTGTATGGTCTCTTCCTCTCCATTGGGGTAGTACTGTACATTGCCCTTTTTCCTTTTGGCAGTAAGGTCATATGAGGGAAGGAGCATAAAAGTGGTGTCCCGGTAATTTTCCTTGCTGATGGTAAGCATAACCGACTGATTCGGATTCTTCACCTTAAGCTCAAAATAACCTTGCTGGTCTGTCATGGAGGAAACCAGCATGCTGCGGTCATAGACGCTGGCGTAGGCAATCAATTCTCCACTTTGGAGGTCTTTTACCCGACCAGAAACTACCCAGCTTTTACCGCTAGCAAGTTCATTGCTGTCATCCAGGTAAAGCTTATTGGGCGCATACCGTATCACGATATAGCCAGAGGTCTCTATAAATTCATACTTACCACCAAGCGCCTTGGACAGTAGTCCACGAATACTTCCTTCATAGTGGGGAATATGCACTAAACTATCTTCGGGAATGATATTGCTGTTGTACGAAAAGAAAAAATCCTGCTCTTTGGCCGCATTTTCCAGTATTTCACCAACGGTCTTTTGTTCCAAGGATTGAAGGGAAACTTTTTTATCCAGATTCCCCTGGGCATAAAGCGGCTTTCCAAACCACAGAAAAAGTAGGATAAAGGCAAAGCACCCTTTTGCCAGTCCGTTAGAAGCCATACAGGTTATTCAAATTATTTTATCAGTATCCGGTCGGGCTCTCTTATGATATTGAGTCCGAAGGTTGCTTTGAGCACCTCCAGATTGTTTTCGAGAGAATCGTTTCTGAAGGTAGTGGTTAAAGGTAAATTTCGCAAGCTATTGTTCAGAATGGTGATATTGGCCCCATAGGCTTCATTGAGGATTTCTACGATGCGCCAAAGAGGCGTCTGTTCTGCTTTAAAGAATTCTCCTACATAGTAGTCATAAAGGTTATCCTTGGCCAATGTTAACGCAATTGAATCGGTCTGTGTATTGATGGACAGCATTTGACCGGGGCTAATTATTCTTGTTTCCTCTTTAAAATCAACTTGTACCGACCCTGTTTTAAGCACGATTTCTACCAAAGATGCTTTTCTTTTCACATTAAAAGAAGTGCCTAAAACCCTTAAGGACACCGGCCCTGCTTCTAGCAGAAAGGGCTGATTTTCGTTTTTGGCAATTTGAAAGAAGGCTTCCCCCTGGGTTAAACTTGCTTTTCTTTTACTTGATATAATCGACTGATTAAAAGATAATTGACTCTTCTTGTTTAATGTAATAATAGACCCGTCAAATAAGGTATCTGCAGTGCTTGATCCCTCTGATTCCAGTTGCAGATTGGAGAGGAAGAAATTATCGGGCTGCATATAATTGGAATACAGCAAAACCGTGGCTACGAAGAAAACACTGATGGCTGCCGCAATTTTAAAAGCACTGCTCAGGGACTTATTTTTTAAAGGAATTGTAGAAGATCCCTCCCTGTTTTCAAGGAATGTCTGCCAGGCATCGTTTACATCGATGGTTTTGGAAGGGGAAATCCTGATGCTTTTTTCCCATATCAACTGTAAATGGTTGTATTTCCTTTGGTGATCAGGATGCTCCTGTAGCCAATTTTCCACTTCCCAACGTTCTTTCTCGCTGCTTTCCTTCAGGATATATTTTATCAATTTGCTCTCTTCCATGGCTTAAATATTAGTCAACAGAAACAGGATGATCGGGAGAAAGTCGGCCAGCTCTGCCCTCAGGTGTTTAAGGGCTTTGCCCATATGGGTTTCCACCGTTTTTATTGAAATATCCAGCCGCTCTGCTATTTCCTGGTATTTCAGGGATTCGTACCTGCTGAGCAAAAACACCTTTCTACATTTATCAGGCAAGGTATGAAGGGCTTTTTTCAGTTCGAACATCAATTCCTCATCACCTCCTTCATCCATCCGAAGTGGATCAGCGGCCGCTTGATACAAGGTAATATGCTCATGTTTCCGTTTCACTTTTTGATGCCTGATCTGGTTCATACTATCCCTATACACCATTTGATAGAGGTAAGCCTTGAGGGAGGTTTGGATTTGTATGTCTCCCCGCTTTTCCCATAGTTTTAGAAAGACATTTTGTACGACTTCCTCTGCTTCGTCCTCGTCTTTCAGTAGGACGCAGGCATAAGCATGCAGGGCTTTGAAGTAGGTCTTAAAGGTATCTTCAAAGTTCCCTTCATCTATGCGTTCAGATATGATGCTATTGGGAGAATATTCCACCTGTTTCTGGTAAATGTTCTTTAAATTTAATGGTTTTCCGTTCTTCTATAATAGTAGGACACTTATAAAAAACCTTACCCTGAGCGGGAATTGAAAAAAAATCCTGGATGGTGGGAGGTAAAGGTATATAGTCCACAGACAACAGTCGACGGTTGACCGTGGTCAGTGGACTACAAGCCGTGAATTGTTTGGTTTAGCAGATCTTTCTTAAATTAAAGCTCATTCCAATTCTTCCCACCATCTATTGGAAAATTGCAGTTCATCCAGGTAATTGATTGCTCCCAATTCGGGGGTAAAAATGTCTTGTGCCTGCTTTTCGGCACTTTTGCAGAAGCGTTCTACAGGATCTTTCCATTGATGGGGGGAAAGGGTGAAGGCTCCCCAGTGCACGGGCACCGCTACTTTGGCCAGGGCATCCTTGGCTGCTTGAACGCTTTCTTCCGGAAATAGATGGATCTCTGCCCAGTGTTTGTAGTATTGGCCACATTCCACAAACATGAGATCGAAGGGGCCGTATTTTTCTCCGACCTGTTTGAAATGCTCTCCGTAGCCCCCATCGCCACTGTGATAGATTTTATGATCAGGGCTTTGGAAGATATATCCTCCCCACAGTGATTTGGCCCGGTCAAAGGCACCACGTCCGGAAAAATGACGGCTGGGGGTAAAGGTGATTTTTATACCTTCAAAACTGATTTCATCCCACCAATTCATTTCCGTGATCTTCTCGGCCTCCAGGCCCCATTTTTCGAGGTGCCTGGAAACTCCCAAAGCCACTATCCAGGTATTGACCTTTGGAATCAGTTTGAGAATACTGCTGTAGTCGAGGTGATCATAATGGTCGTGAGTCAATAAGACCGCGTCTATGGGGGGAAGTTGATCAATCAGCTGAAGAGTGTTTCTGCTGAAGCGCTTGGTTTTGAAAGGGGCGATGGGAGAGGCGTTCTCCCCAAACATAGGATCGATCAACAGGTTTTTACCGTTGAACTGAAGCAGCAAGACCGAATGCCCGTACCAGATAAATTTGGGCGTCTGATCTGCTGCCTGGAATTTCTTCGGATCAAAAGCTTGTATAGGGAGTTTTTTAGCCGGGGTTCTTTTTTGCTTGTCGGAAAAATTGTCCCTTAATACTTCAGGAAGGTCCCTGAAATTAAAGCCCATTAAAGTGGGGGTTAGGTTATTGAATTTTTTTCCGTCCCAATGGGCGGATTTTTTGAACTTTTCGAGGTCTTTCTTTCTTATGGACCCTCCAAATTGGGGAATAAAGGTCATGCCTGGTTTGCGTTATGTATTTATGACAACTATGACTCTTTAAACTAAATTACAAAGACAAAGTTGCCTTTAATCATGAATGCCTTTTTATAATCTCCTAGCTAGTAGGAAATTGACCTGTTCTGACTTAAATATCTAATTGATGGCCTTGGTAGTTTAGAACAAATGGACCTCATGCATAAATAGGCCCAACTATTTTAAATAAAATAAGCTCAACATGAAGGTAAGTCTTAATTGTAAAAGTAGTCATTGAAATTATAAGCTTTTATCCTTCCTTGTTTCTTCGTTTTATCTCCTCTTACATTTCAAAATATTTTTTTTACTCGGTAAACTTAAAGTAAACCTATGGGTCGGTTTTAAAAAAAACAATACTGGAATTCTGGAAAAATGCTTTTAAATCCCAAACTTGAACAAAAATCGTTAACTAGCATATGGAGAAGACCAGAAAAATAAAGGACATATTTGTAGAAGGGGCAATATCCCCGGATAAAATTGCCACATCCATCGCCAAGCACAGTTCCAAAACTGAGATAGGGGGCCATTCCCTATTTTTGGGACAGATCAGAGCTGATGAAAGGAACGGTGGAAAAGTAATTGCCATAGAGTATACGGCCTACAGGGATATGGCCTTGGAAAAGGCCAGAGAAATAAGGGAGGATACTTTTTCCAAGTATGATCTTACCTGCTTACATATCTACCATAGTTTGGGAGAAGTAAAAGTCGGCGAAATCTGCTTGTTTGTCTTTACTTCCTCTCCCCACCGAAAACCAGCCATTGAAGCCTGCAATGAATTGGTAGAACGCATCAAATCCGAACTTCCTATTTGGGGAAAGGAACTGTTTGATGACCATAGGGAGGAGTGGAAAGTGAACCGGTAGAAGACCAAACCGTATTTTTCCTTTCCAACAATCCCTATATGAGCAAAGCTTGGGGTTTTCATGTTCCTTTCAGTAGTATGGGTAATTGATCCCTTGTATACATCATTGAGGGTGGCCATGGCAGAGAAGTAATCTTCTTATACCTATTGAATGTACCCCAATATAAATTGATTTCCCTCAAGTCGGAGATTCTTCTTATGAACAGGCTTTGTTCCTGTAGAATGGTCAAAATAGATTCTAAGCTCTGGTCAGCTCTTTTCCTTGTTGGAATTTTATGGAGCAAATTAGAATGGGTAATCTCAATTAAAGATTCAAAGTTTCCTGATAATGGGATTGAAAGCTTTCGAGCCCACCAAGACCTTGTCCCCAACTTTGAGCTGCTGAAGGTCACTGATATCACAAACCACTTTGACCATATCGTTTCCTATCATCAGGGTCAGTATCCCGATCACCTGTTCCATATGGATTTCCACTACTTCTCCTGTGAACTGGAATTTGGCACTGGTGCTGCCCAGTCCAAACAGCTGCTTAGGGCTTCCTTCACGGATAACCTGACCCTCTTTCAGTTCGAAGACCTTATCGGAAAGCTTTAGGATTTCGCCTATGTCATGACTGACCAAAACCGTGGTAAGCCTGTACTTCTGGTGGATTTTCAGCACATACTGCTGTAGTTTATACCGCATCTTATTGTCCAGCGCCGAGAGGGGTTCGTCCAACAACAATATCCGGGGTTTGGTTACCAGGGCCCTGGCCAAGGCCACCCGTTGTTTTTGTCCTCCGGAAAGGGAATCAGGTTTACGCTCCTGCAGCTCCTCCAAATCCATGGTTTGGATCAGTTCCCGGACGATTTCCCGGTCGCTTTTATCGGCCAATGCAAAAGTCAGGTTCTCTTTTACCGACATATTGGGGAACAAGGCATAATCTTGGAAAACATAGCCTATTTTTCTTCTTCCAGGGGCCAGGTTTGCTTTGCTTTTAGAATCGAACCAGGATTTTCCGGCAACGATAATTTGTCCTTCATCCGGCAGCAAAAGGCCGCTGAGCATTCGAAGGGTAGAGGTTTTGCCCGATCCTGATTCTCCGTAAAGGGTCACCAGCTGTCCTTCTTCGATGTCAAGTTGGATGTCCAGTTGGATGGAGGAGTTTGCTGTCCCCAAGGATTTTTTGATGTTCAAATTGATCATTTCCAATGGTTCTTTAGGTATCCTCCGTTAAACATGTACACAATGAAAAGGGTAATGAATGACAGCACAAAAAGGATCATGGCGTATTGGTTTGCGGCCAGGTAATTCAGGCTTTCGACTTCATCATATACAGCGATAGAGGCCACTCTGGTTTTGCCCGGTATATTGCCGCCGATCATCAGGACCACGCCAAATTCACCCATGGTATGGGCAAAGGTCAGCACCAGCGCGGTCAAAACAGAAGGTTTGATATTGGGCAACAGCACCTTTGTAAGGACCGTTACCCTATTTTTTCCTAATAATACTGCGGATTCCTTGATCGAAGAAGGAATGGATGCAAGACCAGATTGAAGGGGGTGAACCATAAAAGGCAGGCTATATACGCAGGAAGCCAGCACCAGTCCCGGGAAGGAAAATACCAACTGCAAGCCAAATACATCCTTCAGCCATGCCCCAAATGCATTCTGGGGGCTAAAGGCGATTAATAAATAGAAGCCGATGACGGTGGGGGGAAGCACCAAAGGCATACTGACCAACGTTTCTATTACCGGCTTGATCTTGGTTTGGCTATATGCCAACCAATACGCAATGGGCAGGGACAGGATAAAAAGGATCACTGTCGTGGCAAAGGCCAGTTCCAAGGTCAATATAATCGGAATCCAGTTCATGTTTGGGGGGACAAGATCACTTCATTGAGTTTAATCATGGCCGTAAGTTGACTTCCCTTGACCAAGTCCAGTTCATCTACCGCTTGGGAACTTATAATGGCGGTCACCTGCCCCAAAACCGTGTCTATGCGCAGCCGGCTAAGCAAGTCTCCCTTTTCTAACTCCAACAGAATACCTTCCAATTGATTTTGAAGGCTGATTTTTGGCTGTACTTCCGTACTTATGACCACTTCGGTTTCTTTAAAGAGCACTGATACAGTTCCATTCTCCTTTAAGTAAGGAGCGGAAGAAGGGGTGTCGATGATGACAGATTTAAAGAACAGCTGCTTTCCCATGTCCACGGTAACGATGGACAATTGGCCACTGGTCTGAATTTTGGAGATTTTACCTTGGAACTGGTTCATTGGTAAATTAATAAATATTCATGTGTCCAGATTATCAAAGCTTCAAAATGAAAAGCCGATCAGGATATTTGCACAAAGTCTTTGAAATCCTATTTCCATCTGTCTGAATAGTAAGCTTCATGTTTTTTATTTGTTACAAACATACAGAAAACAGTAAAAAATCAGACCGTCATCCTAATAATCCGCATCTATTATTTTTGGTTCTATATGGAATACTATAAGTAGACAAATTTCTGTTTATGAGAAAAAAAAGAGCCTGGTTGTTGAAAGGTGTCCGGTTCCAATAGAATTCGGCAGGAAAAGAACTTTCACCATTGAAAGAAATGGCAGCTCACTTCGACAAGCTCAGTGACCGTATGCTATTCCGGGTTAGATATGCCACACTTATTTGAAAAAACAGTAAAGCAGTACTGAATATGAATAAAGAAGGGAATTAAGCGCCTTAGGAAGGGGTAAGGACACTTAGGCCTTGCCTTATCAAGTCAATTTCCAGGTCGGTAGAATCATTGGATTCATAACAGCCATCTATCTGAAAGGCTTCAATGGGTTTGTTTCCGCTTAATTTTAAGTGTTGGACTTGATGAAAGCGGACCTGTTTTAGCCAGTGAACTTTTTTGATAAGAAGCAGCCCCGCCAAGAGGGGGATTTTTAGTTTGGGCAACTTATCGATGATCACCAGGTCAAAGAAACCGTCATTCAATTTAGCCTGAGGGGTTAAGGTAAATCCATACCCCATTCGGTTGGAGTTGGAGATAAAGACTAAAAACGGATCGAGTGCGATCTTCTTCCCGTCATATTCAATCTGAACATTTTTCAGCCCTGAAAAAGTACCTACAGTACTGAGCATGGCCCTTAAATAACCGCTTAATTGCCGTTTTTTTATTTTATCGTACTGATGAATCAAAGCAGTATCAAAACCTATCCCCATATTGCTGAAAAAATAGGTCCCGTTTACCTTTCCTACATCAATTTTATCTATGCCTCCCGTTTTAATAACTTCCAAAGCTTTAGGTATGTCCAAGGGAATATTAAGGTTGGAGGCCAGGCCGTTTCCTGAACCCATGGGAATGATCCCCAAGGGAATGTTTGAGCCCACCAAAGAAGTGGCAACCTCGTTTATGGTTCCATCTCCACCGCAGGCAACAATCAAATCTGCCTTTTCCTTAATGGCCATTTGACATAAATCTGCCGCGTGCTGAGGGCCCGTAGTTTTTTTTAAGCATACCTTATAATGGTCCACTGGAAAAAATCGTCGAAGGAAAAGTTCATCCATCAGGTGTTGGCCCTTTCCGGCGATGGGGTTAAGAATAAAGTGTATGCTTTTCACTTGGTTCATTTCAAAAGGTATCTTCAGCTTCAAATTTAAAACCTTTGGTAATAATTGGTGCTGGTTTGGGATTAAATTTCATTGTGATAGGCAATTATACCTAAAGCTTCAATATTCACAATCGGTTTCCCAAGCTCGCAGATCGCCGCAGATTCTTAGCTATTGATTTTGCTGTATTTCAGGGTTCTTCTATATATTGGTGCACTGGCGTAAAGTCGTATAACCCTCTAAATTTTCTCCAGCAGGAATAATAAGAAAAGTACAAATTTCGTGACAGGCATAGAAAATTAGGTTTTTCCCCTTTATACCCAATAGATTACCTTCACTTACAAGTTAAGGATCTGAATCTGTCTTTGAACTATATTTTAAACAAATAAAATGACAGTATTTGAAATTTTTTAGTATGTTTGATATAGTTAAACAAAAATATATACTTATAAGTGTTTATGAATACCAGTGGATATTTTACTAGAAAATCAATTTGGGTAGGAGGGACCCTATTACTTTTATCCCTTTCCTGTACACCGTCCAGTGATGGTTTGTATATGAAAAGCGAATCCACCCTTGCCGTCGATGATGACGACACCAAGGACAGTATAAGGATCAAAGCTGCCCATGTGGTACCCACGGAGAACCAATATGAAGCGTTAAAAGATGAATTTATTGCCTTTGTCCACTTTGGCCCGAATACTTTTACGGCAAAGGAATGGGGCTCTGGGATGGAGGATCCAGTGGTATTTGACTTAAAGCACCTGGACACAGACCAATGGTGTAAAGCCATGAAAGTCGCCGGAATGACCAAGGTCATTTTCACGGCCAAGCACCATGATGGCTTTGTCCTATGGCAGTCCCGATACACGGAGCACGGGGTGATGTCCACCGGTTTTAGAGAGGGAAAAGGGGATATACTAAAAGATTTGGCTGCTTCCTGTGAAAAGTACGAGCTTGAGCTGGGAGTTTACCTCTCTCCGGCTGATTTGTACCAAATAGAAAACCCGGAAGGGCTGTACGGTAACCTCAGTGAAAAAACCGTTAGAACTATTCCACGGGCCGTGGAAGGCAGGCCTTTCGAAAACAAGACCACCTTTGAATTCAAAGTGGACGACTATAATGAGTATTTTCTTAACCAGCTTTTTGAGCTGTTGACAGAATATGGGCATATCACAGAAGTCTGGTTTGATGGTGCCCATCCCAAAACAAAAGGCGGGCAGACGTATGATTATGCGGCCTGGAAAGAGCTGATTAGAAAGCTGGCACCTGATGCGGTGATTTTTGGAAGACAGGATATCCGCTGGTGTGGCAATGAGTCTGGAAAAACCAGGGAAATCGAGTGGAACGTCATCCCTTATCAGGAGGATCCTAATCAAATGAACAGGTTCGAAGACATTACCGGGGAGGATGTGGCCAGTTTGGAAAAGCTTTATGAAGCCAACTTCTTACATTACCAGCCTGCTGAAACCAATACCTCTATCCGTGAAGGGTGGTTTTACAGAAATGACGACGAACAAGGGGTAAGAAGTGTTGATGACGTATTCGATATGTACGAGAGGTCCGTGGGTGGAAATTCTATTTTCCTTCTAAATATCCCTCCTAATACCAATGGAGAGTTTCCAGCAAGGGATGTAGCCGTTTTGGAAGAAGTGGGCAAAAGGATAAAAGAAACCTATAGCACCGATTTATTGGAAGGAGCCAGTGGACCTGATCAGGTTTTGGATGATAATGACCAAAGTTACCTGCTGCTGGACAAGTCAAAGTCATTTGAAATGGCACTGTCCAAACCTGCCAGGATAAACCGGTTCATGATTCAGGAAGCCATTACCACACACGGTGAGAGGGTAGCGGCTTTTGCCTTAGATGCCATGGTAGAGGGATCATGGAAAGAAGTAGCTACAGACCATAATATCGGTTATAAAAGTATCGTAAGGTTTCCAGAAGTCACTACCGACAAGCTGCGTGTAAGGATTTTGGAAGAACGGTTGGAACCTGCCATCAGCAAGGTGGCGGCCTATTATTATGAAACCCGTCCCCCTCAGCTGAGCATTGAGCGGAACCTGGAAGGTATGGTGAGTATAGGGGCGCAAAAAGCCGATTTTGGCTGGAAAACCTACGAGCAGGATATTGCCGGAAGCCTTAACAGGGATTTGAGCATTCGCTATACCTTGGATGGAAGTGAACCCAACTCCGGTTCTACCTTATATGAAGGCCCCTTCAATATGGAAAAAGGAGAGGTCAAAGCAGCAGCTTTTGGCAAAGAGGATCAGGGAGCTGTGGCTTCGGCCTTGTTTGGGGCAATCAAAAAAGATTGGAAGCTTGTAGCTGCCTCTACAGGGGAAGAGGGGCATGAAGCAGAAAAAGCCATTGATGCCAATAAGGGCAGCTATTGGAAAGCCAAAGGCAGTGCCAAAGGGGCACAAGAGATTACCCTGGATCTTGGCCAAAACCTTAGCCTGACGGGCTTTACCTATCTGCCTCCTAATGAGGATAAAGAAGGGATGATCGAAGTAGGAAAGCTGTACTATAGCGCAGACGGCAAGGATTGGGAACTGCTGGAAGATTTTGAATTCGGCAACCTGATCAATGATCCAAGTTTAAGAAGACATGATTTTGGCCAAGCGGTTGAGGCCAGGTTTATTAAACTGGAAGCGACAAGAATTGCAGGCGGCCATATTTATGCGGCCATAGCAGAGCTTGGTTTCTTGGTAAAATAAAATTGATGCCCTGTGATTTGATTGCAGGGCATTTTTTTTTACCTAAAATGAGCCATTGTGGGTTAAGAATGAAACCATAGCACTTAGGATAAAATCTTTGGGAGATCATCCAATCGTATTGATGTATTCGCCTTGCAGGTATTGGGCCTTAAGAAACTAAAGGAGTGGAAGCAAAAGAGACTGTCTCATTTGTAGATTTATCTGATTCTTACACAGATAATATTTCGTTGTAGTCATGTAAGGCAGGGGAGAAATGGGCTGCCCCAACGGGGCAAATTAATAACAGCCTGGGGTGACAGCCCCAGGCTAAGATCCACCAGAACGGTCATGTTTTGGCCGGGTAAATGTAAATAGAGTATATAAATTGCCGCCAAAACCCGTAGATTTTAATTGAGAACCTTATCCAAGATAATTTATTGATTTACGAGATTACAAACGATCAGAAACAGTATTAGAACAACAAAGACCAATGAATAAAAATCGACGATGGGTTAAGGTCTGTTTAATGGGCCTTTTGTTTTTGGCGAGCTTCCAAAGGGGAATCGGTGGAACAGCAGCTGATGTTGATACATCGGAATGGAAGGGGTTTACCAGGTATGATCTCCAATTTGAAGAAAGAGACTTAAGAGTCATCAAACCCAAACAGTCCTTGGAAGGCAATCCCTGGATTTGGAGGGCACGATTTCCTGATTGGCATACCGAAGCGGACAGTATCTTGGTCCAAAGGGGTTTTCATTTGGCATACATTAACACAAATGGTCTTTTCGGGGCACCACAGGCCATGGATATCTGGGACAGGTTATACCAAATGTTGGTTGAAGAATACAAATTGAGCGAAAAACCAGCGCTTATGGGAGTGAGCAGAGGCGGGCTTTTTATCTATAATTGGGCAAAAAGGAACCCGGACAAAGTTTCCTGCATCTATGCCGAAGCCCCTGTCTGTGATTTTAAAAGCTGGCCTGGTGGTTTTGGGAACGGAAAGGGGAGTCCCGGTGACTGGGAAAAGCTCAAAGAAGTATATGGCTTTGAAACAGATGAAGCAGCCAAAGCATACAAAGACCTTCCGATGAATAACCTTCAGGCACTTGCTGATAAGAAAGTGCCGGTGCTGCACATGATAGGCCTGCATGATCAGGTGGTTCCTCCTGAGGAGAATACCTATCTCCTGATCCAAAATTACATCAAAGCAGGTGGGCCTGCCACCGTTATTCCCTGTACGCAGGGGCAACAAGACCTGTTTGGACACCATTTCCCCATAGAAAGCCCAAAGATGGTTGCTGACTTTATCTATTACCATACCGTGGATCAGTCCAAGCTCAAGTCCGCTGATTTTCATACACTGCGCAACAGCCTCAAAAACTCCAAAATCACTTTTGAACGGACAAAGAAAGGGAGAGTGGCTTTCTTAGGAGGCTCGATTACCTATAATCCGGGCTGGAGGGACAGCATCATGGTGTTTTTGCAGGAACGTTTTCCTGAAACGGAGTTTGAGTTTATCAATGCCGGAATCCCTTCCATGGGCACTGTACCCGGAGCCTTTAGACTGGAAAGAGACATCCTTTCCAAAGGGAGGATAGATCTCCTTTTTGAAGAAGCCGCTGTCAATGATGCGTCCAACGGAAGAAGTGCTGAAGAACAGTTAAGGGGCATGGAAGGCATTATAAGGCAGCTTAGGAAAACCAATCCGGAGACAGATATTGTGATGTTCCACTTTGTGGATCCCGATAAAATCAAAAGCTATCATCAAGGGAATGTCCCTGAAGTCATCCAAAACCATGAAGCAGTTGCGGAGCATTATGGGGTATCTTCCATCAATTTAGCCAAAGAAGTAAGCCTACGGATTGCCAATGGTGAATTCACCTGGGAGGGGGATTTCAAAAACCTGCATCCCTCGCCTTTTGGACAGCAGGTATATGCCCAATCTATGGTTTCTTTCCTGCAAAACGCCTATTCCCGGCACCTGGATGAGGACGATAAATTGGAGGCCTTTTCTTTGCCTGACTACCTCACAAAGGGGGCGTACGATAAAGGACACTTGGTGCCGATCCAAGAAGCCAACATGGGCAAAGGCTGGAGTATAGTGGAAAACTGGACGCCAAGTGACGGTACCGGTACCCGAAACAATTTTGTGGATGTTCCCATGTTGATCAGTGAACAGGTGGGCAGTAAGCTGAAATTTAGGTTTGAGGGGAATGCTGTGGGGATTGCCGTTGCTGCTGGGCAGGACGCCGGAACCATCAGCTATAGGGTGGACAAAGGAGAATGGAAAAGCCAAAATCTCTATACCAAATGGAGCAAACATTTGCACCTGCCCTGGTATTATGTATTGGAGGATGATTTGGAAAAAGGAGAGCACCTTATAGAAATAAAGGTGGCTGAAGAGAAGGATCCACATAGTGCCGGCAATGCCTGTAGGATCAGATATTTTATCGTCAATAAGTGATTACTTGATATAGGTCTGTGTTCATCACTGAAGACCTGTTAGGTTTCTTGGTATTTCTATTCCTTTGGACCTTCTGTGTCCGCTCCCTGAGCTTGTCGAAGGGTTAAGTGGAAGGGAATTTAGAATGTCCAATTTTGAATGATGAATGAAGAACCATTCAGCTAATCAGTTAACCAATTAACCTAATATGTATATCCTCAAAGACGCTAGTAACTACAAATTATAAAACCATATCTCACAGAATGCACAGAAATCCACAGAAAAGACTTTTAATTCTGTGTAAATCTGTGAAATCCGTGAGAAATAATTTTACTGATGTAATTATGGATAATCATATAGCCTAATAACCTTGTCACCCATTAGCAATCCCCATCTTCCACAGATAATATAGCACCTTTATTTCTTACTGTGCTGAATATAATCCGTGGGAGTGGCGTTGAACTGTTTTTTGAAGGCGGTTCTGAAATTTCGAACACTGCCAAAGCCCAATTCATAGGCTACCTCCGAAACGTTCAAACCACTGCGGGTCAGCAACCTTGCCGCTTCATTGAGCTTGGCTGTCTGCAGGTATTGATGGGGTGATTGACCTGTAATGCCCTTAATTTTTCTAAATACCTGGCTTCTGCTCATCCCCAGTTCCTCCACCAGTTGGTTGACATCAAATAGCGGGTCGGAAAGTTTTTTCTCCAAGATAGCATTCACCTTTTCCAAGAATTCCTTGTCCATATCCGTAAGTTCCAGTGTATCTACAGCATGGGTAGCTGCTTGGGAGTACCTTTCTTGGAGTTTTCTTCTGTTATCTATGATATTGGATATTCTGGAAATGAGAATCTTCAGGTTGAAAGGCTTGGTAACATAATCATCGGCGCCTAACTCATAGCTGTCTGCAATACTGTCCTCATTGGATTTTGCACTCAGAAGGATGATGGGGATATGTGATGTGATGAAATTGGTCTTTAGCAGTTTACAGAGTGTCATCCCGTCCATCTCCGGCATCATGATATCACTGAGGATAAGGTCTGGCTGCCACCTCTCTGCGGTGATTTTCCCCTCGGCTCCATTATTGGCGGTTTTGACCTCAAAATGATCTTTAAGCAGATCATATAGAAAGTTTTGCATCTGGGCCTCATCTTCGATGACAAGAACTTTATGCTTTGACTTCTCTATTGCTAAAGATTTCCCCTGATAATATTTTGACGGTATCTGGGCAGGATAATCGGAAGCTGGCAATTGATGTTCAATCGTTACTGCATGGTTGATGGGAAGGGTAACGGTGAAAGTGCTTCCTTTGCCCAAAGTACTTTTAAGGTTGATTTTTCCTTGATGTAGATCAATATAAGATCTTGAAAGTGAAAGACCTATGCCCGTTCCGGCAAACTGGTGATTGGCCTGATAAAAACTCTCAAATATTTTATCTTGTTCCTCAGCAGGGATGCCTATCCCATTGTCTTTTACATAAATAGCTACCAAGCCTTCTTGGTCCGGTTTTTTTAGCCCTAAGCTGATTTTACCTCCCGGCTTGGTAAATTTGAACGCATTGGACAGGAGGTTATAAAAAACAATGTCCAGTTTGTTTTCATCGAAGCACATCTCCAGCTCGTCCACTTCAAAATCCTTCAGCACTGCAATATTGTTTTGACGCGCGAGGTAATCAAACTGATGTAAGGTGGCATTTAAAAACGAAACCATATCGCGTCTTACGAGGTTTAGGCTGATTCTCTTCTCTTCGGCTTTTCTAAAATCCATCAATTGGTTTATCAGTTTTTTAAGTCGCTGGGCATTTTGCTGGACGACATGGAGGTGACGGTTCCCTTCTTCATCCAGTCTGTAGGAAGCAATCAACCGTTCTATTGGACCGATGATCAGGGTAAGTGGCGTACGGAATTCATGGGAGATATTGGTGAAAAAATTAATCTTCAACTTATTCAATTCTGCTTGTTGCTGCTTTTCCAGTCTTTCCAATTTCAGGGTGTTGAGCAACCTTAGCCTGTTTAAAGAGGCCCTGCTAATCCCAAAAATGGCCAAAGAGAGCGTCAGCAAATACAGGCCATAGGCCCACCAGGTCTTGTACCAGGGAGGAAGCACCGTCACAGCAATGGTGACCGGGTTTTCATTCCAGACACCGTCATTATTGGCGGCTTTTACCATGAAGGTATAGTCACCCGGATCAATATTGGTATAAGTGGCCATTCTTTGCTTGCCGACATAATTCCACTCTTTATCAAAACCTTCCAGATAATAGGCATATTGGTTTTTTTCCGGCGAAGTATAGTTGAGGGCTATAAATTCAAAGGTGAAATCAGCCTGATGATGTGCCAGTTTGATGCTTTTTGTCTCAGTGATAGCCTGTGTCAGGACTGATTTTTCCTGTCTTATTTTTACGGGGCTGTTGGCAATGGACAGCTGGGTGATATAAACCGGAGGGGGCAGGGTATTCCGTTTGATTTCGGAAGGATGAAAGCTGCTTACCCCGTTGACACTGCCAAAATAGAGCTTTCCGTTGTTGTCTTTGAGCAGGGAATTTTCATTAAATTCTACTCCGATGATACCGTCCTGGTAAGTATAATTGCTGAATTTACCGCTTTGCTGCGAGTAATGAGAAAGTCCTCTATTGGTACTTATCCATAGCTCTTGGTTGTTATCCAAAATAACTCCTTTGATGGTATTGCTTGGCAATCCATGAGATACATTAAATTGCCTGAAATCACCCGTTACAGGGTTAAAATAATTAAGGGCTTTGTCTGTAGCTATCCAAAGGTTTCCTTGATCATCATAACACATGGAATAAACCAAATTACCCTGCAGGGAATTATCATTGTAGGGATCATTGATATAATTGGTGAAATTTCCCGATGACTTATCGAACAAACCAAAGCCATGGAAGGTCCCCACCCATAGGTTATCATTATCGTAGGGAAGGAGAACGGATACATGGTTATGGCTTAGGGAGTTTGGGGCATCGTTATGATGCCTGAAGTTCCTGGAAGCTTTTGACTTTGGGTCATAATGAATAAGGCCTTGATTTCTAGTGCCTATCCACATGCTGCCATCCGCTTCTTCCCAAAAGGCCTTAACATAGGTGCCTCCATAGAGCCAATCCTGTCCAATGAAATGACCAAACTTACCGGTCTGGTCTTCGAGAACGCCCATGCCATTAAGGTAATATCCCAGCCAGAGGTCTCCCTTTTTACTTTCATAGAGACCGTTGATAACTTGGTCCGCAGGACCTTTTTCCGGGCTACTGGAAGGCAAATAATGAGTAAAGCGGTTTTGGTCCGGCTGGTAATAATTCAAACCTCCGTGGTCCAGACCGATCCATATTCCCCCTTTTTTGCTTTCGGCAAGGCTCAGGACCGACTTCCCGCTCAAGCCGTCCAGTGGATCGTCTGTAAAGCCCCAATGTTCGATTTTACTTTTGTGCGGATCAATTTTACTTAAACCACCGTTGACGGTGCCCACCCAAATGATACCGGATTGGTCCTCCAGTAAGTAGGTGACCGCCTTACTGTTGATCTGGTTATTCTCGGCCATTGGATGAAAATGGCCGCTGGAGCGATCGTATACCATGATGCCCTCACCATCAGTGCCTATCAGTAGCTTTCCCGCTTTGGTAGCCAACATATGATAGTTTAAATCCGTATGGTTCAGCTCACTGCTTTCCTTGGTCAAGAGGGAAGAGTTGAGATCAAACACATGAAAACCGCCATTGTAGGTGGATAAATAAAGAAGGGACTTTTCCCGCAAAATTTGTGTGACCGACAATTCTTCTGTCAGGGGGCTGACCGGATGGTCAAGGTATTTTAGCTGGTTTCTGTCGAAACACTTGATGCCCCCCTTTTTGTTTCTTAAGACCCAGGCCCCATAAGCCACAAACAGGCTATTGTCCGGTCCATCCAGGATATCCCTGACTTCAGCCATACCTTCAGTTGGAAACTGGCTAAATGAGCGTGTTTTAAGACGATAAAGATAGAGGTTCCCATTGCCATTGCCCACCCAAAACTGCCCGTTATTATCCACATGGAGTTTTGAAATATAGTTCTCCTTGGTAGTGTTGGCCGCTTCAGCATCAAAGAAAAAATGCTCAAAACGGTCCTGATCTTCATTGAGCAGGTTTAGCCCTTCATTGGTGGCGATCCATATTCTTCCATTTTGGTCCTCAGTAATGTCCAAGACGATATTACTGCTCAAAGAAAAAGAGTCCGCCGGATTGTGGGTAAAATGGGTAAACTCCATCCCATTGAATTGACTGAGTCCCTCTTTGGTGCCAACCCATATAAATCCTTTCGAATCCTGATAGATACAATTGACATAATTGTTCAAGAGCCCGTTCTCCGTGGTGATATGGCCCACATCAGATTGTGCCCAGGTCGTAACCGGACCAATCCAAAAGAATAGGAAAAGCAGCACAAATTGTTTGAAAGATGTTAATGAGGGCATCAGGCTTTTGGGTAATTATTTATGAAAGATAAAAATTTACGGAGTTTGAAGAAAGTCCCCAAAACCATTTTTAAAAGAGGTATAAGGCGAAAGTATTGAAACAGACTGTAAATAAGTGATTTAAATGATTCTCTCGACGGTTTTCCGGAAACAAATGACACATATCAGCCCCCATTTTGACCAATTATATCCCGCTGATCCTTCCTGTTGTCGCTAAAATTGGAGACGTATTCAAGACTTATCTGATTCCAATCTCCCATGAATAATAAAACCAAACGAAAGTACTTGCGGTGGTTATGGCTGGAGATCACTTGTGTGGTCATCATCTTAGCGATAGCAGTATTGTTGATCATGATCAATTAATCCGGACTTAAGGATAAGCAATATCCTCATCAATATAATGTCAATTCTAACCCAAAAAATTATGAAACAACTTAACTCTTCCATTACCAAACCATCCCTATTAAGGATGCTAGGTATTATTTGTTTGGCTCTTTGGTACAGTGCTGCCCAGGCACAAACCACGGTTAAGGGCAAGGTCTCCTCAGATGATGGAGAACCCCTCCCGGGAGTAAATATCCTGGTCAAGGATACCGGACAGGGTTCGGTAACCAATATCGACGGGGAATATGAGGTACAGGCTTCCCCAAACGGTGTTCTGGTATTTAGTTTTATCGGCTACCAAAGCCAAGAGGTACCCGTTCAAAATCAAAGTATCATCAATGTGACTCTGGGTCAGGACGAGCAGGCCCTGTCCGAAGTGGTGGTGACTGCCTTAGGTATAGAAAGGGAAAAGGAAGCGCTGGGGTACTCGGTCACTGAGCTGGATGGCAGGGGCTTTACCCAGGCCAGGGAAACCAATATAGCCAATGGTCTTGCAGGAAAAGTGGCCGGGGTAAACGTAAGTAATATCGCCTCCGGTCCGGCTGGTTCTTCCAGGGTAGTGATCAGGGGGAATACCTCCCTGACCCAAAGTAACCAGCCACTTTATGTAGTGGACGGTATTCCCATCGATAACAGCAACCTTGGCTCTGCAGGGATGTGGGGCGGCCGTGACCAAGGTGACGGTATAGGCAACATCAACCCCGATGATATTGAAAGCATGACAGTGTTGAAAGGAAATACCGCTGCCGCACTTTATGGCTCCCGTGCATCCAATGGGGTAATCCTGATTACCACCAAAAGCGGAAAGAGCAAAGAGGGACTGAGGCTGGAAGTCAATTCCAATTTTGTGATGGACAAAGCCATCAACCGCTTGGACACCCAGAGAGAATATGGACATGGGCTCAATGGCAAGAAGCCTACAACACTGGAAGAATCCCTGGCAGGGGGTGATACCGCCTGGGGTGGAAAGCTGGATGGTTCTTCAGTGATCCAGTTTGATGGAGTGGAAAGGCCTTATGCTTATTCAGGTGACAATTTCGAAAGGTTTTATGATGTAGGACATACCTTTACCAATACCATTGCCCTTTCCGGGGGATCGGATAAAATGGGCTTCCGCTTTTCTGCCTCAGATTTGAGCAATAAGGGCATTGTTCCCAATTCTGGTATGGACAGAAACAACTTTACCCTGAATGCTCAGGGCAAAGTAAACGAAAAGCTGACTTTCCAGGCCAGCGGTAGTTATATCATCCAAAATGTAAAAAATCCACCGGCACAGGGGGATCTGGTCAGCAATGTCAATTATACCGTTTGGAGTTTGGCCCCTAACATCAATGTACTGGACTTAAAAGGTGATCCCAACAGGCTGGGTGCCAGACCGGACAATGGTTTTGAGTTCTTGCCGGCTCAGACAGTTTGGTTTGAGAATCCCTATTATAGTGCTTACCAGAAAAACAATGAGAGTGAAAGGACCAGAACATTGGGCAGTTTTAGCCTTAACTATGATTTCACGGACTGGTTGTTCATCAAAGGGCGAGCAGGGATTGATCAGTGGAACAGGAGCAATGTGAACCTCCGGCCTTATGGCAGTGCACAAAGCCCAGAAGGCTATATAGAGCAGTCACAGACCAAGCATAAGGAAATCAACAGCGACATTATGTTGGGTTCCAACAAAATGTTTGACAATGGACTGGAGTACAATGTCCTGGTAGGTGCTGCCAGCATGAGACAGGAGCGGTATAGTAATAGTACCAATGGTTACGAATTTGCCATTCCTTTCTTCGATAATTTATCCAATACCATCAGAAGGACCGGAGGAGCTGACTTTTATAAAAAGGGCATCAATTCAGCTTATGGTCTGGCAGAGATTTCCTATAAAACTGCCTTGTTCCTTACAGCCACTGGCCGTAAAGATTGGTTCAGTACCCTGAACGGTCGCGGCATTTTTTACCCATCACTAAGTACCAGTGCAGTGCTTTCCGAATTATTGAAAATGCCGGGTTTCATGGATTACTTTAAGTTACGTGCAGCCTGGGCGCAAGTAGGAGGGGACACTTCTCCTTATGTGCTCAACCAAACCTATGGTCTAGGTCTGCCCCATAACGGGGTAGCCCAGGGAGGCATAGCCCAAGGTTTTGTAGCCAATGCACAATTGAAGCCTTTATTGGCCACAGAAGTGGAATTCGGCTTTGATGCCCAGTTTTTTGATAGCCGCTTAGGGATAGACTTTACACTTTATCAGCGTAAAACCGAAGACGACATCCTTCCAGCGACCATATCCAAAACCTCAGGTTACAGTTCTGCCCAGATCAATGTGGGAGAGGTCATCAACAAAGGTTTTGAATTGTTGATCACCGGTGCATTAGTAAACAAAGCAGATTTTAGTTGGAATACTTCCTTGAACATGGGCTATAATAAAAGTGAAGTGTTGAGTTTGATCGATCCGGAGGTAGAAGGGGAAAGGCTGCAATTGGACCAAAACAGGGCACAGACAGCCTATGTGCACAACATCGAAGGACTTCCTTATGGACAGGTGACAGGATGGATGTATTTGCGGGATGCATCTGGAAACATTGTGCACAATGCGGCTGGACTACCGATGAGGGATGAAGCTGCAGGGATCGTACCGTTCGGATCCGGTGTGCATCCGTTTACGGGAGGTCTTTCCAATAACTTCACTTATAAGAATTTCAATTTAGGATTCTTGGTGGATTATAAGATGGGAGCGGTGATCTTTAGTGGTACCAACTCTTGGTTGTATAGAAGGGGAATGCATAAAAACACCCTGGTCGGCAGGGAAAATGGTATCGGAGATGTGCCGGCCAGTGAAATGTCCGCCTACTACAATGAAATCAGGAACAAAATCGCAGAACAGTTCATCTACGACGCAGACTTTGTCAAATTAAGGGAAGTGACCTTTGGCTACCAACTGCCCAGCACCTTTTTAAGCAAGTTAAAAGTCAGAAGCGCAAAGATTTCCCTGGTGGGAAGAAACCTGCTGCTTTTACACTCCAAAGTGGAAAACATCGATCCTGAGTCTACCTATAATGAAGGGAATGCCCAAGGAATGGATTTCTTCCAGTTGCCCCAAAGCAGAAGCTACGGCGTCAACCTTAATCTTTCATTCTAAACCATTCTGGATTTAAAAGTCATTATCATGAAAAATACCATCAAAAATAAAATTATAAAACGTGTTTTTGCACCACTTGTGGCATTGACACTCGGGGTTGGCTGCATCGAGGATCTTAAGGAAATGAACGAAAACCCCAATGCCATCAATGACCTGGATTACGGGATGCAGCTGACCAAAATGCAGCTGAGCTATACCGGAGGCAGCCATGAAATCTTTAGGACCTCTCTTGGCTATTGTTTTTCTTCCATCCAACAAATGGCGGATCTGGAAAGCCCGGTATCCGGGGTATTTCTTCCCGGAGATAAGTACCTGAACGATCCTTTATTTGCCTCGGCCTTCTTTGACGAAGCCTATATTAATGAATACCGTGATTTGGCAGATTATGTCAACCGTACTTCCATGGATCCGACGGCGGTAAATTATTATGCCATGGGCAGGATATTGAAAGTAATGTCTGCCCATAGGCTGACGGACATTTATGGGGATGTCCCTTATTTTGAAGCAGGGAAAGGCTATATCGACAACCAGTGGTTGCCCCAATATGATGCCCAGCAAGCCATCTATGCTGATATGCTCAAGGAGCTGGAAGAGGCAGCCCAATCATTTGACCCTAATTTAAGGGGCCCGGAAAACAATGATCTTTTGTATTCCGGAGACATTGTGAAATGGAAAAAGTTGGCTTATTCACTGATGCTTAGATTGGGTATGAGGATTTCTAATGTCAGTCCTTCGGATGCAGAAATGTGGGTAAAAAAGGCCATTAACGGCGGCGTAATGAGCAGCAATGATGACTTGGCCCGCATCATTCACCAGGTGGGAGGGCATAGAAATCCCTTCAATGCCGGATTTAATACCAGGGACAGGATCCGCTTGTCCGCCACCTTTGTGGATTGGATGGCATCCAATGATGATCCCAGACTGGATATTATCAGTTGGGTAGAAAGTGGCGGAACACATAAGGGACTGCCCAATGGATATGATAACTCCACGATCATTGATTATGAAGGCGGGGCGGATTTGAGCACTTACTCCAATGTCAACCCTGCCATCAGGCAATGGGATTCCCCTTCTCTGCACCTTACTTATGCAGAGGTGGAACTGATGTTGGCTGAGGCAGCCCTAAAAGGTTGGCACAGTGGCAATGCAGCAGTCCATTACGAAAAAGGGGTAAGCGCTTCCATGGAACAGTGGTCCATATTTGGCGTAGACACACCTACTACCGGAGCAATCAATGCCTACTTGGCCGCTCATCCATTTGATCCAAGTAATGGCATGGAAATGATCGGTGAGCAATACTGGGCAGCGACATTTTTGGTAAATTGGGAGGGATACGCCAAATGGAGAAGAACAGGCTATCCTGAACTCACCCCGATCAACTACCCCGGAAATGTGACCGGTGGTCAAATCCCTCGTAGGATGACCTATTCGGGAGAAGAATACAGTATCAATACGGAGCATCTTAACCAGGCCATCCAAAGACAGGGCCCTGACACTTTCACCACACGCATATGGTGGGACAGTGAATAGTCATTACCGAACCTACTAAACCTATAGCCCGGAAGTTGTACTTTCGGGCTTTTTTAAGTTTTGTTTCATAGTAAATTACCGAACTGATTGTAAGCTGTGGCTTTACCTTCCTGTCCCTAGGATTTCCAATTCCAATAGCTGTCCACTGTTTTTCAATTAGGACGATGCATATCAGATCAAGAAATACCTTATTTTATGATTTTCAGGTAAGTAATTGGATGTTTGTAACATGCTACTGGACTTTTATATTGACCCTTTCAAATGGCCTACTGAGGTAAATGATGCTAGATGGAAGCCACAGCTATAAAGGTGCCCAAGCTATACCTGAATGCTCTAAATGCGTACAGACTGGGGAAATATTTTAAATAGCTTAAGGAAATCGGTATTGGAAAATAACATGTAGCCACCACGGAAGTTAGTTCTATATCTGCTAGTTAAAAATAAGCATCTATGCTTGGTTATAATTTTTAGGCTACTTTTAATAGGGACTGATATCAACAAAGTGGTAAAGCTTTTGCAGTATACCGTATGACATTTATAAATTAAGTTGCCAACTTAATGGGCATGGATATTTTGATCCGTTGATTTTGTAGGTATGTTGAATTAACACCTTTTCTTTATGAATGATTTTCTAAAGCATTGGGGAGATGCAGCTTATACTAGTTTAGGCTTTTTTTGGATGGCTCTTTGGGCATTTGTGCTGGGCTATCTGGTCAGTTCAATGATACAGGTATTTGTCACTGAGAAAAGAATGCAAAAGACCATGGGCGATACGGGCGCTAAAAGTATGATTCTGGCTACCTTTTTCGGTTTTATCAGCAGTTCGTGCAGCTTTTCGGCCTTGGCCACTTCCAAATCCCTGTTCCAAAAAGGGGCCAGCTTTACTTCTTCCATGGCATTTTTACTGGCCTCGACCAACCTGGTCATCGAACTGGGGATAATCATTTCCATTTTCCTTGGTTGGCAATTTGTAGTCGGAGAATATGTGGGAGGGATATTATTAATTGTTTGCAGTTGGGTGCTTATCCGATTGATTCGTCCAAAGAAATTAATTGATAAGGCAAGAAAGCAGTTGGGAGAATCCAATGAGGGTAAGGCTGACAAAGGTTCAATAAAGGAAAGGATGTCCTCTAGTGAAAATTGGGTTAAAGTTGGCAAGCAATATGCGATGGAATGGAAAATGGTTTGGAAGGATGTTACGGTTGGTTTTACCATTGCCGGCATTGTTTCCGCTTTTGTCCCTGATTCCTTTTTTCAGACCCTGTTCATCAACACCGGACAGGGTAGCGACGGTTTTGGTTTTTTGACCCTTTTGGAACATGTGGTGGTAGGTCCATTGGCCGCATTCCTCACCTTTATAGGCTCTATGGGCAATATTCCCCTGGCAGCCCTATTATTTGGCAAGGGAGTGAGTTTTGCCGGAGTGATGGCATTTATTTTCAGTGATCTGGTCGTATTTCCGGTTTTGAGGATCAATGCCAAGTACTATGGATGGAAAATGTCGCTATTTATCCTCTTCTTACTATTTACTAGTTTGATTGTCACCTCTCTGTTGTTGCATTATGGTTTTATTCTTTTGGATTGGTTACCTGAGAGTACTGGTAAAAGTATTACGGAAAAGCAGCATTTTAAAATTGATTATACTTTTTTCCTAAACCTTGGCTTCCTCGCGGTGTCTGGATTACTGGGTTATTTCGGCTTTTACCATAACAAACAAGTCAATTATCATAAAGAAATGGCTCCAAAAAGTCCCGCTTTGGAAAGCTTCCTTAAATTGATGGCCCTTGTATGTTATGGCTGGTTGGCTGGAGGAATATTGGTTAAGTTATTTCTTGTTTAAATATTGCTTGTACATGAATAAGCTGGGATTATAATGGAAGGTCACCATCCAACGAAAAATATACAGATGAGAAAAGCTCCAAAATTGATAACGGAGCTTTTCTGTTGACTAGTGAAAGGGAATCAATTATTAATAGACACCAGTGTCC
>NZ_BAAHAP010000044.1:0-45567 GCF_054777495.1 Echinicola sediminis
GTGAGAAATAAATTTAATGGTGTAATTACGGATAATCGTAAAAAGGAATTAGGAGGAGATAAAGAAAGTGGTAGTGATTGTATGCGGGAATGAGGAGCTGTTTTTGAGGCTGAGAGAACAAAGATGGATGGCTCCTTTGCTGTTTGCTGATAGGTGGTTTTTTACAGCTGTCCTTGCCGTATTTTCTTTTTGAGCTCCACCAGCAAGTACTCCAGTCCATTGATCCTGATTTCATACATGGTGTGGAGCCACATGCCAAGTTTGCCTTCAGGAAAACCTTTGCCATGCATCCATACCAGGTAATGTTCCGGGATGTCACAAATCAATTGTCCCTTGTGTTTTCCAAATGGCATTTTCTTGGTGACCAGGTCGATCAGGATTTCTTTCTGCATGCGCGAAGATATTGGAAAATACTTTTAACTTTAAATTTTATGCCTTGCATTTAAAGAGGAAAAAATAATTTCTGATTGAAAACAAAAATAATAATCTTAATCGGGGAAAATGAGGGGGCTTAAACTGATGATCATCTTGCTAATGGTGGGCCTATGTAATGTTGCCGAAGCGCAAGTGGGCTCCCTATCCGGAAGTTGGAAAGGGGAGCTGAAGGTGATGGCGCAGACACTGCCTCTGATTTTTCACTTCAATCCAGCAGATGGAGGCTGGGAAGGAAGTATGGACAGTCCTGCCCAAGGAGCAAAAGGGATACAAATGAACAAAGTGCTTTTTGCCAATTCCAAAGTGGAACTGGGCATAGAGCAGTACCTGATATCTTATCAGGGGGAGTTAAAAAATGACACCATTAAAGGGGTGTTTACCCAAGGACAGATGGATTTTCCTTTGATCCTTATAAAAATGGTGGAGGAAGAGCTTTCAGTCAAACCAAAGCCACAAGAGCCACAGGAACCTTATGGATATGAGGTCATGCAGACTTCTTTTTCAAACTTGAAGTCGGGCATCAGCCTAAAAGGAACCCTTACCAAGCCCAAAGGAAACGGGCCCTTTCCGGCAGTGGTGCTGGTAAACGGATCCGGACAGCAAAACAGGGATGCGGAGATCTTTGGACACAAGCCTTTTTTGGTCCTTGCAGACTACCTTACCCAAAATGGGATAGCCGTTTTGCGCTATGATGAACGAGGCGTTGGCGCTTCGGAGGGTGAGTTTGAATCGGCGACTAGTTTTGATTTTAAACAAGATGCATCCGTGGCGATCGAGCATTTGAGGAAGTTTCCTTTCGTAAACCAACTTAAAATAGGCGTGATCGGTCATAGCGAAGGAGGAATGATAGCATGGATTATGGGAGCAGAGGATAGGGGGCTGAATTTTATAATTTCTTTGGCGGGGCCTGTAGTTCCTATTCCTGATTTGATGATGCAGCAAACCCAGGATGTTTTGAGGTCAAATGGAGCCTCGGAGGAATTGGTGGCAGAACAGCAGAAAATCAATCAGTTGATTTATACTGTTTTTAATGAAACCGAAGATTTTGACCAGTTAGAAGAGAACCTTTCGATGGCCCTAAAGCGTTATTGGTTCAATGAATACGGTGCCGATAGCGTTAACAATGACCAACTTCAGCGTTTGGAGGAAGCGTACAGCAAGTTGATTACCCCTTGGTATCATACCTTTATGCGATTTGATCCCAAGCCCTATATCCAAAGAACTACAATTCCTGCGTTGGCCTTATTTGCGGAAAATGATGTTCAGGTAAACGGTCCCGTAAATCGCGAAGCCTTGGAGGATATCATTCAGGAAGAAGGGCAAGAGAATATCCGTCTCAAGGTTTATCCTGGCCTTAACCACTTATTTCAGCAGTCGGAAACTGGGGGCATCAGTGAGTACGCACTTCTTGAAGAAACCTTTAGCGAAGAGGTGATGCAAGAGATGGTGGAATGGATCAATTCACTTTGAACCGCTATCAGGTCGGGAGGAGAGGATTTTGAAGGAAGGAATTATTTTCAAATTGGCAGTAATTTGTGTAATCGGTTAAAAGAATTGCCAAGAAAAGGGCAAAAACTATAGAAATGTGATGGATTAGTAGTGGCTTAATTTCCTTACTAAATTTTAATTCAATAAATTTGGCCTTGTAAAAATCGCCATCCTAAATTATAGGTTCAGGATGTTTTTAGCATATCAGGCACTTGGGGAATTCCCCAAAAAAGGGTGTTTGAAAGTGGTGAAGTGAACTAGTCGATTAAAAAGAAAACAAAAATAATTTTACCTATTAACCTTAATTAAAAATGACAAAGATTAAAGTAGGAATTAACGGATTCGGAAGAATTGGAAGACTTGTTTTCCGTGCTGCTCAGGAGAGAGATGATATCCAAATCGTAGGTATCAACGACTTGGTGGACGTAGATTACATGGCTTATATGTTGAAATATGATTCAACTCACGGTATTTTCAAAGGTGATGTTGAGGTAAAAGACGGTAAGCTTGTAGTGAACGGAAACGCTATCCGTGTAACTTCAGAAAGAAATCCTGCTGACTTGAAATGGTCTGAGGTTGGTGCTGAGTATGTAGTAGAATCAACTGGTTTGTTCTTGACTAAGGAAACTGCCAAAGGTCACATCGAAGCTGGTGCCAAGAAAGTGGTTATGTCAGCTCCTTCTAAAGATGACACGCCTATGTTCGTAATGGGAGTAAACGAATCTTCTTACACTTCTGATATGCAGTTCGTTTCTAACGCTTCTTGTACTACCAACTGTCTTGCTCCATTGGCTAAAGTGGTAAATGACAACTGGGGTATCGAAGAAGGTTTGATGACTACAGTACACGCAACTACCGCTACTCAGAAGACTGTAGACGGTCCTTCAGTGAAAGACTGGAGAGGTGGACGTGGTGCTGGCCAAAACATCATCCCTTCATCTACTGGTGCTGCTAAGGCTGTAGGTAAAGTGATTCCTGAATTGAACGGTAAATTGACCGGTATGGCCTTCAGAGTTCCGACTCCTGACGTTTCTGTAGTTGACCTTACTGTAAGACTGAAGAAAGGTGCTACTTATGAAGAGATTTGTGCCAAAATGAAGGAAGCTGCTGACGGTGAATTGAAAGGTATCTTGGGTTATACTGAAGACCAAGTGGTTTCTAATGACTTCATCGGTGACGCAAGAACTTCTATCTTCGACGCAGGTGCCGGTATCCAGTTGAGCGACAAGTTCGTGAAATTGGTATCTTGGTATGACAACGAGTGGGGTTACTCTAACAAAGTAGTAGACCTAGTAGCTTATATCGCTAGCAAATAAGAGGTGAAAATACCTTAAAAATAGTAAAAGCCGGTCAAGAGGAATTTTGACCGGCTTTTTTTGTGGTTATAGGGTGTTCCGTGGAAAAAGACATCCGCAGATAAATACGGATTTTAATAGGAAGTTTTTTTGCTGATCAGAAGTTTCAATAAAACAGCGATTCGAATAAGCGCTGTTTTATTTATAGGGAGATGTTTTATATCATCTTTTCATCTGGATAGCATCAACTGGTTAGGTTGTGATTATAGCTTGTTCCTGGCTTCGGGCTGATTCCAGGCTTCAGCCAAGTCACTGTGAAAACCTTCAGGATATTTATTCCTTCCAATTTTGGAGCCTGTCCAGGTATAAATAGGATTCGACAAATTTGCGGTGTTCTTTGTTGGTCAGCTTTTCCAAAAGTTCTAAAGAAGAAATATAGGAAGCAAGATTTCCGTTCGAAGACAAAAACTTACCATCTTCGATATAGCTTACCTTATGGTCATCCTGAACTTTTAGATTGGGATAATTTTTTTGAAGTTCTTCGCCTCCTCCGATCCAAGTGACGATCTTTTTGCCATCGGCAATTCCCGTTTCCCCGATCAAGGAGGCTCCGCCGCAATTACTCACGGTATATTCGGTTGTTGAATTTTCCTCTATTATGAAACTGAGCAATGCTTTATCTTTAATTTTTTCGCTCATGTCATAAGCGCTTGGGACAAATACTGCATCAAGTTGAGGGACATTGTTGTAGGCGTAGTCCGGGAACATCCGAAGTCCTTCTTCACAGGTAATCATTGCATAGTTTTCAGCAATGGTTATGATGTTGAACAGCTGTTTTCCATCTTCTGAGGGTTTGGAAAAAACATCCAAAGGAGCCGTTACTTCAGTCATCAATACGCCATTGTACATCAGCACACCGATGGTCGGTAATTCCGGGTCAATTTTCTTTGTCTTTGGTGAAAATTCAAACCGGTTATTTGCGGTAACACGCTGATTTTCTGAAACCGGATCAGTACTTGACGTTTCGTTTTTGCAGCCTACTGATCCCGCAAGTAGGAGCATTGACATGATGGTTAATTTCTTCATTCTATTCATTGCTTATGGGTTTTAGGGTACTGATCGCGATTCTGTTCCAGGCATTGATGACGGTCACGGCCATGATTATTTGTGCAAGATAGGTTTCTGAGAAATGCTCCAATGCCGTGTTGTAGGTGGCGGTGGAAAGTCCCTTTCTATGGATAAGAGTGATTTCTTCGGTGATCGATAGGAGTACTCTTTCTTCTGCTGTGAACAACTCCGTTTCTTTCCAAGCGTTTAGAAGAAACAGGCGTTCTTGTGTTTCTCCATTTTTCAAGGCATCTTTTGTGTGCATGTTGATACAAAAAGCACAGCCATTGATTTGGGATGCCCTGATTTTGATGAGTTCTTTGTGGGTTTTCGTAAGGGGGCTTTTATTCAGGTAGTCTTCCAGGACATACATTCCTTTATAGGCTTCCGGTTGCAATTGGTCGAGCTGAATTCTATGTTCCATTTGTTTGTGCTTTAGTATGGAACAAAGGTAGATCGGCTAATTTGCAATAAAATTGAACGGGTTCAAGAAATGCTCTTTCTTCTTAATTTACTGACATATTCAGGGGATAAACCCAAATAGGTTGCTACCAAATATTGTGGGACATTGTTGACAAACTCGGGGAAAGCATCACGGAACCTAAAGTAGATTTCTTCTTTGGAATAGGAAAAAATATACTTCATCCGCATGATTGCCGCACCGTAGGCCTTTTGGTAAATGTTTCTAAAATACGTTTCCATCTGAGGAAATTTTCGGAGCATTTCTTCTTGTTTTTGAAAGCTAATTTGTAATAATTCAGATGGTTCAACGGCCTGAATAAAAAAATCTGAGCGCCCGTTATTTTGGAAAGCCAAATAATCAGTGATCCACCAGTTCTCAATGGCGAACTGTAAGGTTTGTTCACTTCCCCGTTCGTTGATAAAATATAAATGAACACAGCCACTGGAAACAAAATAATGCTTTAAAGCATGGTCACCGGCCCTGTATAGTATTTCTTTTTTAGCAACGGATCTTTTTTCAAAAAATGGTTCAATTTGCTCAAACTCACTTTTGCTAATTGGTGTAAATCGGTTGATATGGTCAAACAGCATGTGCACAGGGATTACTTTGATGCTTTTTGGGCTATTTCATAAGACTGCTTTGCCCATTTGGCCAACTCTTTTCGGTCTTCCAGGATTTCTTGAGGAACTTCCCAATAGGGCATTCCTTTCTTTTTAGTTTCTGAATAAAAAGGCTTCATTCCTTTGTCTTCAAACTGTTTTTGGTTGGTTGCATCAACTTTTAACCTGAAAATGTCCCCACCGATTTTTGCAAACATCAGCCCTTCTTTGAAAATCCCGACTCCTCCAAACATTTTTTTAGTCTCCACTTTTCCGAATTCAGAAAGCTGGTCAAGGATATAATTTAGATACGCTTCATTAACAGCCATAGGTTCTTGTTAGGTTATTTCAATTGTTATAGGTTGAATTTAACTTTTTTGTCCCAAATATGGAGATGATCGGTTTATATTCTTTTTGTAAGAGATCTCTGATGTGAGTTAGGGAAACTAACTAAAAACACAAAAATAGGCTGTGACTAAAAAACATTGCTCTTCTTAATTTGGATATACATATTTGGATAAGTATTGCCCTGTTTAGTCCATTACAATCTTATAGCTGGGATCATCATCGGCATAATTGATATTGATGATTTTTTCGGCTTTTTCCAGCAAGGTTTTGGAACTGGTGTCAGGACCTTTTCCTAAGGAGCTAATTTGGCAAGTTTATGGTAATCTAAACATCTTCAATACGATCAGGAAGGCACCTTGACAACCAATGGTGCACTATAAAAAATTAGCAACTGCTTAAAATCAATTCCATATTTCATTGGAGGCTGTTAAGATAATTGGTGAATCATCTGTAATAAGTATCGTTTGCTCATGTTGGGAGATATAACCTCCCTTGTTTCCTACTAATGTCCATCCATCATTAAGCTCCTCAGCAAATGTGGAATGGGTGGAAATAAAGGTTTCTATCGCTACTGTAGTGTTTTTCTTAAATCGTTCATGGTTGCTTTTAACCCTATAGTTTAATATGTCTTCCGGTTTTTCGTGAAGACTTCTTCCTACACCATGTCCGGCCAGGTTTTTTAATACTTTGAAGCCCCTTTTATTGGCTTCTGTTTCGATCAAGCCACCAATGTCTGAAATCTTTACGCCTCCTTTGATCCTGTTTATAGCCAGGTAAAGGATCTCCCTTGAAGCATTCACTAAGGGAAGGTGGTGGTGAATGTCCTTCCCAAGGACAAACGAGCCTCCATTATCTGACCAAAATCCATCCAATTCGGCAGATACGTCGATATTTATTAAGTCTCCCTCTTTTAGGATTTTGTGGGGAGAAGGAATTCCATGTGCAGCTTCATGGTTTAAGCTTATGCAAGTATAACCAGGGAAACTATATGTTTCAAAAGGTGCTGATTTGGCTCCAAAACTTGCAAGTAAAGCGCCTCCAAAATTATCAAGCTCTTTTGTTGACATTCCGATTTTTGCGTGCCGCCTCATCTGTTTAAGTGTCTCTGCCACTACTTGACTGATACGTTGCATCCCAATAAGTTCAGCTTCTTTTGTGATTGACATTTGTTGTGATTTAGTTGTTTTTGTCCAACACCATTAAAATACGAAGAAATGGAAAGAAATTTAATGAAACAAAAAAGGGCAGTGAATGGAAAACACTGCCCTTTTTACTTGGATAAACACTGCTCTGTTTAGTCCATTACAATCTTATAGCTGGGATCATCATCGGCATAATTGATATTGATGATTTTTTCGGCTTTTTCCAGCAAGGTTTTGGAACTGGTGCTCAGGTGCCGGATATAGACGGTTTTTCCTACCTTGTCGTATCTTTCGGTAACCTTATGGACGGCATCTATGCCCGAATGGTCCACGATTCGGCTTTCAGCAAAATCAATGATGATTTCGTCAGGGTCGTTGGTGGGATCAAACTTTTCTCCAAAAGCCTGGGCAGAGGCAAAGAAAAGCGGTCCGTAGATATCGTAATGTTTTACTCCGTTTTCATCGATTCTTTTTCTGGCGCGGATCATTTTTGAATTCTCCCAAGCAAACACCAAAGCAGCAATAATAACCCCTACCAATACGGCCAGGGCCAGGTTGTGAAGGAAGATGGTCACCAAGGTAACTACGATCATAACCAGTACATCTGAGAAAGGGACTTTCTTGAAGATCTTTAGAGAGGCCCATTCGAAGGTTCCGATGGCGACCATAAACATCAGTCCTACCAGTGCCGCCATGGGGATCATCTCAATATAGGAAGAGAAGAAAAGGATAAAGGTAAGTAGCCCACAGGCGGCCACAATCCCCGAAATACGGTTTCTACCACCAGCATTGACGTTGATCAAACTTTGGCCGATCATGGCGCAACCGCCCATTCCGCCAAAGAAACCGGTAGTGATATTGGCCACTCCCTGGGCTATACACTCCTTGTTGCCATTTCCACGCGTTTCGGTGATTTCATCCACCAGGGAAAGGGTCAAAAGGCTTTCGATCAGACCTACACCGGCCATGATGGCCGAATAGGGAAGTACCACCATAAAGGTCTCCCAGTTTAGCGGAACCATGGGCAGGTGGAATTCTGGCAGTCCTCCGGAAATAGAAGCCATATCCCCAACTGTTTTGGTGTCCACATTTCCGAAAATCACTATCCCAGAAATTACCAAGATGGCCGCTAAGGCTGAAGGGATGACCTTGGTGACTTTGGGGAGAAACTTAATGATGACCATGGTCAATATGACCAAGCCCAGCATGATGTACAAAGGAGGTCCGGTGATCCACTCTTTTACACCTGGGCTGGTTTCTATTTTGAATTGTTCAAACTGCGAGGAGAAAATGATGACGGCCAGCCCGTTGACAAAGCCAAACATCACCGGGTGCGGAACCAGCCTGATCAGTTTTCCTAGCTTTAATACACCGATTAGGATCTGAATGATACCCATAAGGATGACCGCTGCAAAAAGGTATTCGACCCCGTGGCTAACCACCAAGGCTACGACAACTACTGCTATGGCTCCAGTGGCCCCAGAGATCATTCCCGGTCTACCTCCCAAAATAGAGGTGATCAAACCGATAAAAAAGGCGGTGTAAAGGCCTATCAAAGGAGATACCTGAGCAATAAGTGAAAAGGCTACTGCCTCCGGTACGAGCGCCAGCGCAACTGTTAGGCCGGATAATACTTCGTCTTTGAGATTGGATTCTTTTGGACGAAATAGATTAAAGAACATTTGTGTCATGTCTTTACGAATTAATTTAGTTTAATGTGATACTGGGAGTTAGAAAGGGGTTTTATCATAATTCCTGTAAAGCGAGTATGCCCTGGCAAAGGAACTCCATTGGGATGAGGGCACATTAGCTTATAGGCTTAGGTTTGTTCTCTGCTTTGCAAAGGTAACTGTTTTTTATTTTCAGAATAATGTTTCAGTTCCAGGGACTATTTACCTGTTATTTCAGATGATTTATAAGGTCCCAGATTTTGGATAGCTTGATTCATTATTGATGAATTTTGAACAAAATTAAGTATTTAATGCTAATGGTTAAATTATTGTCTGATTTTTTAATAGAAATTTAACCGAGTGGCTGTTTTTGTGCGTTTTTGATGTTTGTCTGGTGAATAGAACGGAAGATTTTCCAGATGAGGAGGTCTTAAGGTTTTACATCTTCATTTCATTTTAATAAATTTAAGTAGATGTGATAATAGGGTAAGATGAAGGAGAGATCATCTTTTGGATAAAATACCAATTTGGTGGATAGAAGGGGAACGTAAATTGACATCAGCATGGATACTTACAGGAAAATGGTCCAGGAACTTTTAGCTGTTGCCGGCATTGGAACAGAGGGGAAAGCGCCGTACGATATTACGGTAAACAATCCAAAGTTTTTTCGAAGGGTGATCAGGGAAGGTTCACTTGGTCTCGGAGAGTCCTATATGGATGGATGGTGGGACTGCAAAGCCCTGGATGAATTTTTTAAGCGAATTCTTAAGGTAAACTTGGACAGGAGGGTGAAGGGAAGCCTGAAAATGTTGTGGACGGCTTTTAAGGCGAGGTTTTTTAATTTACAAACCAGAGGGTATTCGAAAAACCTCATTGTGCAGCACTATAATGTGGATAACGAGCTCTATACAAGAATGCTCGATAGGAATATGATGTATAGTTGTGGTTATTGGCATAATGCGGAAAGTCTGGATGAGGCGCAGGAAAACAAACTGGAGCTGATCTGTCAAAAACTGAAGTTGGAGTCGGGGATGAAGGTCTTGGACATTGGATGTGGATGGGGTGGTTTTGCTGCTTACGCCGCTAGCAATTATCAGGTTAAGGTAGTGGGGATAACTCTTTCCAAGGAACAGGCAAAATTGGCCAGAGAGCGTTGTGCAGGGTTGAAGGTGGACATTAGACTACAAGATTACAGAGAGGTGGACGAGCCGTTTGATAGGATCCTATCGATCGGAATGATGGAACATGTAGGGGCCAAAAACCATCGGGAATACATGAAAGTGGTCAGTAAAAACCTCAAAGAAAACGGCATCACTTTGCTCCACACCATCGGAAATAACCGGTCTTATAAGTACACAGATCCGTGGATTGATAAATACATTTTCCCCAACAGCCTTATACCTTCCGCTGCCCAGCTGACAAAGGCCATGGAAGGTTATTTGCTTATTGAGGACTGGCATAATTTCGGATTGCATTATGATTATACGCTTATGGCCTGGCTGAAGAGGTTCAAAGATGCCTGGGGCGACTTTAGGCAAAAGTACGACGATCGTTTTTATAGAATGTGGGAGTATTATCTGAATTGCTGCGCCGGTTCTTTCAGAGCAAGAAAGAACCAATTGTGGCAAATAGTGATGGTCAAAGATACGTTTGAGGGAGATTATAAAGCGGTGAGGGATCTGTCCAAGAGCCAGGCCATGTGAAAGCAGATGATTTTAGGGTAAAAGGCTTGCTACTTCATGGAATTGATCAAAGAATGGCTTAGCTTGCCGTAAATTTTTACCCAATTCATGAAATCATGCCAGACGGAAGAAACAGAAAAGATATAAACATCGGTGATTTAGTAGAGGTTGTCCAGAAGCATCACCAAAGAACGGGAGAGCTTACAGAAGGGCTGGTTAAACGTATACTGACCAAATCTCCCAACCATCCCCATGGTATAAAGGTAATGTTGGATACTGGTGAAGTAGGGAGGGTTAAAAACATTATTGAAGAGGATTGAACTGCTGTTGAGCATATGGCCACTTTCAAGTGGAGGTCAACATGCGCTGCTAAAGCCCTAAGAGCTGGGCAACTGACTTTTGGATGAAAACCCATTGGGGTTTTTTCAGTAAGGGGACAATGGTAAATGCAAAAGACAGCTTTCTTACCAAAGGGACTTACAAGGGACTTTTCTAAGAATTTTAAATCAACAATTAATAACCAATAACTCATTTTTATGGAAAAACTGGATTGGATCAAAACAGCCCTGCTGGCAGTGGCTGTTATTGTTTCGGGGTATTTTATCGGAGATATGCACCGCAGGGCCAAGGTTTATGAGCGTTATGTGGAGGCAAAAGGACTTTCTGAGCGGGAAGTGGAGGCCAATTTGGCGGTTTGGCCAATTGAGATCACCTTGGCTGGTAATGAACTTCAGGACTTAAACGAAAAGCTTGATGGGCAAAAAAAGGAAGTAAAGGCTTTTTTTGAAGACATGGGCTTTGATCAGGAGGAGGTGAGCATTGGTGCGACCAATATTGTGGATTCCAAAGCGCAGTTTTATGGGGACGGAGACAGAAACAGGGAGTTTAGGTATATTGCCAAATCAGAAATCACCATCCGTACCAAGGAGATTGAGAAGATCAAAAAATCCTTGGCCGCTTCATTGGACCTGACTTCAAAAGGGATCGTAATTGGGGCCAAAAACAGCTGGAGGCCCATTGAGTATATTTATACCCAGCTCAACGATATCAAACCGGAAATGGTAGAGGAGTCTACAAAAAAGGCCAAAGAGGTGGCTGAAAAGTTTGCCCAAGATTCAGGTTCAAAGGTCGGTAAGATCAAATCCGCCAGACAGGGACTTTTTACCATTTCGGATAGGGATCCGAACACACCGGAGATAAAAACAGTCAGGGTGGTATCCACCATAGAATACCTACTGGAAGACTGAGGGGTAGGAATTATTTTATCCAAGAAAACCAAAGGGGCCTTGAAAGCCCCTTTAGTTGTTTTATTTTTTATGCCATCCAGGCATCCCAAGGGATTCTGGACAGTATCAATAGCAATGCGATACCGTAAAACATGTAAAGGCTTCTAAAGCGGGCTTTGCTCACAGAGAGCTTTTTGGCCCTGCTGTAACCCACGGTGATCAGGACAATAGCAAGGATATTGATTAGTGGGTGCTCCAGTGCATAAAGTCTGCTCACGGGATCGCCCATGGCATTTCCTCCGGATAAGTTGGAAAATCCCAGTGGGCTGATAAAGTAGATGAGAAGACCTGCCAAAAGCTGAATATGGGCGGGGATCAATCCGATGAGTCCAAACTTACGGTCCTTGTCGGTGAAGTCTTTGTTGCTTAAAGCTCCTATCAGTGAATAGATGAAAACAATGGCTAGTCCGGCCAGAACCAAATAGGCCATACCAGAATGAAGGTGTTGGATTCCTGTTTGCATTATGTTTCTTAAAATGATTTTTCAGCTCAAATTAACGGAAAACTTAGGAGATTTTAACCTTTTTCGCTGAGATTGTGCGCATCTTTTAAGCTTATCTGTCATTTGGGGAAAAAGAGGATAAGCATCTGCGGATTTACAAAGGGGGACGAAAGGGGAGTATCCGACTTTCAATGGTGGACCTTGGAAAAATGTTATGAGTAGGGACGGAGGGTGATAGGAAAAGGGATGGGCTTTTTGTGCCTTTATAAAGGTAATTTAAGGCTTGGAAAAGGGTTTTTGATGTAATATATCAAAATTTCATTAGCATCTATCGTGTGTGTGTTTAATTGAATTTTGTAACTATGGGAGGATTGACTTCTAAAGTTCATGTATTGGGTTATCTGCTCACCCTAAGCTTTGCTTTGGTATTTACCAATTGCAATTCCAATGGAGACGATACCCCTCCTTGTTCTGTGGCTTGGTCCACGGAATTACAAGCTGAATCGAATGCTGTGGTTGCTGCTGCACAGAATTTTGGGCAGAATCCAAACGCCAGTACCTGCCAAGCTTATGTAGTGGCCTATCAAGCCTACTTGAATGCGCTGGATCCCTATGGAGACTGTGGGGCCTTGACCAACCAGCAAAGAAATGACTGGGAACAGGCGGTGGCGGAAGCAGAGGCCTCGTTGGAAGATGTGGACTGTTCAGCTTATGGATCACAATCGGCCGCCAGGTGATTTCTCCGGTAAAATCCCTTCCTCAAATTCCAATCGGAAAGGAGTATTTACTTTAGGTTGAGTACTGGAAGTAGCTATAGGGGAAGCTTTAAATTATCCATATAGCTACTTCCTATTGGAACCTTTGTTTTGCCGATACTGACTTGGTGCCTTTCAATTTTGTCAATCAGGTTAGTGTTAACGATATACGACCGGTGAATACGACAAAACGAGTCAGGAAGTAGCTTTTCCGCTTCTTGAAAAGTCATCCTTGTCATGATTTTGTTGTTTGTTGTCTGGAAGGTAACATAGTTTCCAGAAGCCTCCAGAAACAGTATCTCCTCCAATAATACCTTTACCTGCTCGTATCCTGTTTTTAGGAAGATGGATGTTTTTTCTGTTCCTTTGCTGTTTTTGAGCAGCCAAAGTTCATTGGCCTTGGTACAGGCTTTGGTGAATCTGGCCAGGGAAAAAGGCTTCAATAGATAATCGATGGCTTCCAATTCAAAGCTTTTAACGGCATGTTCCGAATAAGCGGTGGTAAAAATGATCATGGGCTTATTGGCGGGCAAAGTAGCAAATTCCATTCCTGAGATATCAGGCATTTTGATGTCCAGGAATATAAGGTCAACAGGGTCGTTTTGGAGATAATCCAAAGCGGTAAAGGCATTGGTGAAGGTCTGCTGAAGGTTAAGAAAGCTTACCTTAGAGGCATGGCTCTTGATCACCTCCAAGGCCAATGGTTCGTCATCTATTGCTATGGCATTCAACATTAGCTTTTGTTCAGTTGGATAGATAAATGTACAAAATATTCCAGATCATTTTCTCGGATGATCAATTCGTGCCGGTGAGGATAAAGGAGCTGTAAACGCTGTTTTACATTTGGCAAGCCGATACCAGAGGCTATTTTTTCAGGGTCATCATCACTTTTGCGATGGATGCTGTTATTGATGTCCAGGTGTAGTGATCCTTCCAGACAGCGTAAATTGATTTTGACCCATGAATTTTTCTGCAGGCTGATTCCATGCTTAAAAGCATTCTCAATAAATGGAATCAACAGCATGGGGGCAATAGTGCCTTTACAATGCCCTTCTTTTCGGCTGAACAAGATTTCAATGTTGTCCTGTTCTTGAATACGGAGTTCCTGCAGGTCCACATAGTTGACAAGATAATCGATTTCCCTTTCCAAGGGGATAAGTTCTTGGGTGTTTTCATGCAGCATAAAGCGCATCATGTCTCCCAGTTTTTGCACGCTTTCGGCAGTTTTTTCGGCATTTTCCTGCAGGGATATGCCATAAATGGTATTGAGGGCATTGAAAAGGAAATGTGGATTGATCTGATTCCTGAGCTGTTTGAGGTCTGTTGATTTTTCTTCCAATTGAATATTCAACTTATCCAGCTTCTCAAGATAGTGCTGATATTTTTTGAAAACAGCAGTGGTGATGGGGTTGATGACCAACATTAACAGGACGATGGAAACTATTCCCGCCAGTATAGCTTCCTCGCTTTCTGAAATACCCGCAATCGTGATAAATAGAATGGCCATCAAAACAGGTAAAAGCCAATAATACAGTTTAGCCTCTTTCTGAAGACCGATTTCTTTTTTTCTGTGTATCAAAAAATAGTTGTAGACAAATATGAGTGCGATAGCAGGGATAACAAATGCATAGATGATAAGGATGAGAAAATGGAAATATTGGTGGAACTTTACCAAAAAGGTCAACAGAAAAATGTAAAGAACGATGATTCTAAAAATATTATAGAGAAGGTAATTCGGCGTTTTTCTTTCAAGAAGTACCTTTTTTAAGAAGGATGCCACAAAAAGGTAACCTATATAAACGGCAACTCCGGAAAAATAAAAAGGGACAAAGGGGGCATCTCCAAAACCAGCTGCCGTATCGAAAGCCCCGGTCATAGCCCAAGAGAAAAAGAAGATAAGCAAACCGAACAAAATTAGTTTCCACGTCTTTTTGTTCCGCGAATAGGAGGGAAGCACCTTCATGTGGAAAAAATAAAAAGCAGCAAAGATGATAGAAGGGATAAAAACATAGGCGAAGTACCGCGTCATGTTGGCATGATGATGGCTAAAAGAGCTGAGGCCATATTTGGCGCCCAAAATATTTGTCAGGATAATGATAAAAAACGGGATGGAGATCATCCACCATTCGATTTGCCTAAATGCTAAAGGTTTTTCTTTCATAGCTTGCTTTAAATAAAATGATAGGACAATGATACTTGGCGCAAGTTCCCTGAACAAAAAAATGTGATCAACCCATGGAAAAAAGGGATAAAAAAAAGGTGACACAAGGGTCACCAGATAGGGTTTAATAGGTTTTGTTGATGATATTTTCAACCGTTGACTTAAAGTAATCCAAAATATTTCATTCCTGCAAACCCGAAGTTTTCGCAATCGGTTGTGCAAACAATTTCGAGGCTTCAATTTAAACAGATTCTAAATAATGCAGACATTTTAGAGGCTTGAGATGGTAATGTGAGGGTTTCTTTTTAATTTTTCGGGCAATTTAAAAATGGGAGAAAATACATGTCAGAAAAGCACCAGCTAACACTGAAAGACATAGCACGGGAATTGGGCTTGGCTGTTTCCACTGTTTCCAGGGCCTTGAAGTCCCATCCGGATATAAGTGATGAAACCATTAAGTTGGTGAAGGATTATGCGGAAAAGCATCATTATGTCCCGAATTTATTGGCGGTTAATTTTCGAAAAAACAAAACCTTCAATATCGGGTTGATCATTCCTGAGTTGGTACATCAGTTTTTTTCATCGATCATCAGTGGAGTGATCAAGGAAGCCAATGAGCATGGTTATAATGTGATGATCTGTCAATCCAATGAGCAAGTGGAGGATGAGCGGAAAGTGGCGAGAGCCCTGCTCAACAGCCGGGTGGACGGGGTAATCATTTCGTTGTCCAATGAAACTGAGGAAGTGGGGCATTTGGAGGATTTTATTAACGCTGACATTCCTGTCGTACAGGTGGACAAGATCATTGATGAATTCGATACCCCCAAGGTGGTGGTCAATGATTATGCAGGAGCTTTTCAAGCGGTAGAGCACCTTATACAACTAGGATATAAGCGCATTGCCCATATTCGGGGCCGATTGATTGTACAGCATTCCAATGAACGGTACCGGGGATATGCCGAAGCATTGGAACAAAATGGAATGCAGTTACCGGAAGCATTTGTAAAGGTTTGCGACCTGCTGACAGAAGAGGAAGGGTACGGATTTGCAAAAGAATTGATGGCTTTGCCTGATCCCCCTGATGCGATTTTTTGTGTTACTGATCTGGTGGCGTTGGGAGTGATGAAATATTTGAGGGAGCAGCATATTTCAGTTCCGGAACAAGTGGGTGTGGTAGGGTTTAGCAACTGGAAGTTGGGAGAGATTGTAAGTCCCACTTTGAGTACAGTCCACCAGCCGGGCTATGAGCTGGGGGAGAAGGCCATGGAGCTTTTGTTAAACAAAATCAATAAGGGAATGCAGAGTCCCAATGAGAAAGTGGTTTTAAGTGCGGATTTGATTATAAGGGAGTCTGTGAAAGGTTGATTAGATAATCAAAGCCTGGGTGTTTGATGGTAGGGGGATGTTCATCTGTCCTGATAAGCGGAGGGTTTGTCAGTTTGAATATTGGGTAATACAGGCTTAACTTTCAGGGAGGTTTTTGTGAGGTTTGTTAAAATAAACTTAACTTTGGGGAAATAATCCCCGAGATGGAAATAGCATTTACCTTCGTGTTTCTGACCCTAGTATATGGGCTTAGTCTATTGTCTTTCTACCCGGAAAGATATTTCAGGAAGTTAAGCTATAAATACTCTCATCAGCATTTGCCTGATTACAAAAAACTTAGGCTTTCAGAGCCTTTATTTTTTAGCTTTTTGGGAGGGTATATATTAGCTTCAGTGGTTATCTATTTTATTATATAGATAGAATAGGGCTATTTGATAAAGCCCAATCTTGCAGAATTGCCTATTTGTTTGCTGCCAGCTATTGGATAATCCAATGGTCTGAATGATAGGGTATGGTCATTAGCTGAAATAAGGTATTACTTTCCAAGTAAGCCTAATGACACTTCCTTTAATGGTTGAATGTTAGACTAAGGTATTCACGATTGGATATACTGTTCAATCGTAAATATCTACGCCCTGAGGCAATGCTTGCCTCACCATTGAAAATAATTCCAAATGTTGTCGTTGTTAGGATAGAGACTGGTTCTCTCTTGAGGCAAGTTCCAATATTTTATCAAACTCACTTGGCTCCAGGTCTTTGAAGAAATAGTGGACAGGGTTGATCATTCGATTGTCCTTGATTACTTCATAATGGACATGCGGTGCGGTGGAGGATCCCGTGTTACCAACTGTTCCGATTTGGTCGCCTCTTTTGATGGTCTGGCCTCTTCTGACCATAAATTCATTCATGTGGGCATAGCGGGTTTGGAACCCGAAGCCATGGTCGATGACCACTGATTTGCCATATCCGCCAAATTCGGTTTTGACTTCTACTACTTTGCCATCACCAGTGGCATATATGGGAGTCCCTTTGGGAGCGGAGAAGTCAATTCCGGTGTGCATTTTCCTTACTTTCAAAATGGGGTGAAGTCGTACGCCAAAGCCGGAAGCCAGACGGTTAAGGTCTTCATTGTGTACGGGCTGTATAGCAGGAATGGAGGCCCAGTATTCTTCTTTATTGAGGGCTTTTTCAGCAAGTTCATCGTAGGAAAGAGATTGGATATACATCCGTTTTTTCAATTGTCCGACCTTTTCCATTACTCCGACGATAAGGTCTTCCTGCTCCAGACCTTTGTCTTTGAGGTCTTTGAACCGGTCACTCCCCCCGTGGCCTGCTTCCCTGATGGAGGAGGGGATGGGTTCGGATTCAAAAATGACCCTGTACAGGTTGTCATCTCTTTCTTTGAGGTCGGCCATCATCTCACCGAGTCGACTGATTTCCTCGTCCATCATGTCATAGTAAAGTTGCAGCTCTTCATTTTCCCGTTTCAGAAGGAGCTCTTTGGGGCTGTCAAAATAGTAGCTAAAAATGATCAGGATGCCCACGGCGAAAATGGAGGAAAGCGATAAGAATCCCAAGACACTTAAGGTTATATCCCATTTGCTCCTAACATACCTTTCGTATTTACAGGTTTTCGGGTCGTAGTAATATTTTATCCTACTCATTATTAAATAACTGGTAATTCTCCTATTTTTGTACCCCTAAGATTGGGCTTTGGGTGATTTGGGCAAATCGCTCAACGCGCTAATTTAGGCATATCAATTGTATTATCCGAATATAAATAAGTTTAACTCTTTCCATGGACGCTAAAAGAATCAGAAGTACTTTCATCGAGTATTTCCAATCCAAGCAACACCAATTTGTACCCTCTGCACCAATTGTGCTGAAGAATGATCCTACGCTGATGTTTACCAATGCAGGGATGAACCAGTTTAAGGATTATTTCCTTGGTAATGAGGTGCCTGCCAGTACTCGGGCGACCAACAGTCAGAAATGTTTGAGGGTTTCCGGTAAACACAATGATTTGGAGGAAGTGGGGGTGGATACCTACCATCATACCATGTTTGAAATGCTTGGGAATTGGTCTTTTGGCGATTATTTCAAAAAGGAAGCCATTGCATGGTCATGGGAATTGCTTACTGAGGTGTATAAACTTCCTGTTGACAGGCTCTATGTGAGTGTTTTTGGAGGGGACAAAGGGGATAATCTTGAAAAAGATATGGAGGCCTTTGAGCTTTGGACGGCCCATGTGGACAAAGCAAAGATCCTTTTTGGAGACAAAAAAGACAACTTTTGGGAAATGGGAGATGTAGGGCCCTGCGGACCATGTTCGGAAATCCACATTGACCTCAGACCGGAGGAGGAGATCAAGCAGGTTCCGGGAAAGGAATTGGTCAATATGGACCATCCACAGGTCATAGAGATATGGAACCTTGTATTCATCCAGTTTAACAGGCAGGCCAATGGGAAACTTGTAGAGCTTCCTGCTAAGCATATCGATACAGGGATGGGTTTTGAGCGATTGGTACGTGCCATTCAGAACAAAACCTCCAATTACGATACAGATGTATTTACTCCGTTTATAGAAGCGGTAGAAAAAAAGGCCGGGAAGAAATACGGGGAAGATGAGAAGATAGATATCGCCATCCGCGTGATAGTGGACCACATCCGGGCCATATCGTTTACCATAGCCGATGGTCAGCTGCCCTCCAATAACAAAGCTGGGTATGTGATCAGAAGGATTTTGAGGAGAGCGGTGCGTTATGGATATACTTTCCTGGGCTTCCAGGAGCCGTTTTTGTACGAACTATTGCCGCTATTGGCTGAGCATTTTGGGGAGATGTTTCCTGAAATTGCCTCCCAACAAGAGTTTATTGCCAAGGTAATTTATGAAGAGGAAACAGCCTTTTTGCGCACCTTGGACAATGGACTGAAGCGGTTGGAGCAGATCAAGTCGGACCTTGCGGAGAAAGATGAGGCGGTTATCCCCGGAAAGGTGGCCTTTGAGCTTTACGATACCTTTGGTTTTCCTCTTGACCTGACCTCTTTGATCGCCAGAGAAAACGGGATTTCCGTGGATGAGAAAGGCTTTGACGAGGAAATGGCCAAGCAAAAAGAACGCTCAAGGGCTGCGGCAGAGCAGGAAACGGGAGACTGGGTGCTGGTAGGTGAAGACGGAGGAGTCCAGTTTGTCGGTTATGATAGCTTGGAGGCCACTACCAGTATCGTAAAATATAGGGAAATAAAAGAGAAGAAAGGGACCAAGTACCAGTTGGTGCTGGAAGAGACTCCTTTTTATGCCGAAAGTGGAGGACAGGTTGGTGATCAGGGGGTTTTGGTAAATGATCAGGAAACCATCAAGGTATTGGACACCAAAAAGGAAAATGACCTCATTGTACATTTTGTGGAAAAGCTTCCCCAAAATCCAGAGGCTTCCTTTACCGGAAGGGTGGATGCCTCCAAAAGGGCCTTGACCATGAATAACCACACGGCCACCCACTTGCTGCATGCAGCCCTAAAGGAAGTTTTGGGTGACCATGTCCAGCAAAAAGGGTCATTGGTAAATGAGCAGGTTTTGCGCTTTGACTTTTCCCACTTCAGCAAGCTTAGCGATGAGGAAATTGTCAAAGTAGAAAGCATCGTCAATAGAAAGATCAGGGAAAATATTCCCTTGCAGGAGCAGCGAAATGTCCCTATAGAAGAGGCCAAGCAAATGGGTGCGACGGCACTGTTTGGGGAAAAGTACGGGAACTTTGTCCGGGTGATCACTTTTGGAGCTGATTATTCAGTAGAACTTTGTGGCGGGACACACGTATCTTCTACAGGTAAAATCGGACTGTTTAAGATAGTCTCAGAAGGTTCGATATCCTCAGGAGTCCGAAGAATAGAGGCCATTACGGCGGAAGCTGCCGAGCAGTATGTCAACCAACAGGTCAGTTTGGTCAAAGAATTGCAGGAACTGCTTAAAAACCCAAAGGATTTAAAGAAATCCATTGAGGGGTTGATCCAAGAAAGAAATGACCTGAAAAAGGAAATAGAGAGTCTTCATCTTCAGCAGGCAGGAGCCTTGAAGGATGAGTTGATCAAAGCAGGAGAGAAAATCGGCGGGACCAACCAGATCATCGCTAAAGTAAATCTGCCTTCTGCAGATGCTTTGAAGAAGCTGGCGTTTGAATTGAAGAATGAGGTGGACAATGTGTTGGCTGTAATTGCCGCGGATATCAGCGGTAAGCCGCAGGTGGCAGTGGTCATTTCTGAAGAACTGGTAAAAGGTAAATCCCTGAACGCAGGGAACGTGGTACGAGAGCTAGCCAAAGAAATTCAGGGAGGCGGCGGCGGACAGCCTTTCTTCGCAACAGCTGGAGGGAAGAAGGTGGAAGGCCTGGACCAGGTGGTAGTTAAGGCAAAAGAAATGTTTTCGTCCATATAATAGTGTTTTCTCAGGTTATTGATTTGGTTTTGGGGTAAAACTCTGCCATTTTTGGAAACCTGATCCATTTAATTTAAAAGATTTAATACAGTACAATGCCTTCAAAGGAAATAAAAGATAAATACGAGTTAGTAGTGGGACTGGAAGTCCATGTCCAATTGCTGACGAACAGTAAAATGTATGCAGCAGATTCTACCGAATTCGGTAACCTGCCCAATACAAACATTTCAGTTATTACCCTTGGTCATCCCGGCACCTTGCCAAAGGTGAACAAAAGAGCAGTGGAATTTGCCATGAAATTGGGATTGGCCTGCAACAGTGAAATCACCAGAACCAATATTTTTGCCAGAAAAAATTATTTCTACCCCGATCTTCCGAAGGGGTATCAGCTTACCCAGGACAAAAACCCGGTTTGTGTGGGAGGCTATGTCACGGTCAACCTGGAAAAGAGTGGGAAATCCCACGATATAGAACTTACCAGGATCCATATGGAAGAAGATGCCGGTAAGTCCATGCACTTGGCAGGAGAGGTAGATACTTTGGTGGACTATAACAGGGCTGGTGTACCGCTTTTGGAGATTGTAACGGAACCGTGTATCAGAACTTCTGAAGAGGCCTATCAGTTTATGGCCGAGATCAGAAAATTGGTTCGTTATCTGGAAATTTGTGACGGAAATATGGAGGAAGGGTCCATGCGTTGTGACGCCAACATTTCTATCCGTCTCAAGGGAGAGACTGCCTTGGGCAAGAAGGTCGAGGTGAAAAACATGAACTCCTTCAGAAATGTGGCCAGGGCGATCGAACATGAGTTTGACCGCCAAGTGGACATGTTGGAAAAGGGAGAGACGATTATATCAGAGACCCGTACCTTTGATGCCACGACCGGATTGACATCAGGTATGCGTACCAAGGAAGATCTGAACGATTACCGTTATTTTCCGGAGCCTGATTTAAGCCCGGTGGTGATTGCAGAAGAATGGCTGGAAAGTATCAAAGCAGGCATGCCTTCCTTGCCGAGAGAATTACATAAGCGCTTTGTAGATGAATACGGACTGCCGGAATACGATGCGAATGTCCTGACTGATTCCAAAGAAATTGCCCTTTATTTTGAGGAGCTTTGCTCACAGACCAAAAACTACAAGGCGGCTTCTAACTGGATGATGGGCCCTGTAAAGTCTTATTTGAACGAGCTTACTCTCCATATTGCTGAATTTCCCGTAAGGCCTAAGCAGCTGGCGGGCTTGATCGCATTGATTGATGAAGGAAAGGTCAACTTTTCGGTGGCTTCTCAAAAGATCTACCCCGAAATGATCAAGGATGGCTCACAAAGCCCACTTGAAATTGCCCAAAAACTTAACCTTATTCAGGAGAGTGATGAAGGATCTTTGAAGCCGATTATAGAAAGCGTGCTGGAAGAAAACCAGGCGAAAGTGGCCGAGTACAGATCCGGTAAGAAAGGACTTTTGGGGATGTTTATGGGCCAAGTGATGAAGAAATCCAAAGGCAAGGCAGATCCTAAGGTGGCCAACAAAATTTTAACTGAATTACTAGATAGCTAATACGATGAACAAGTTCAATTATATTATTGTGTTATCATCCCTATTGTTGATAGCATCATGTTCAAGCAAAGTAAAGCAAGAGTTTGATGGGGAAGTTACCATAAGCGGCCAACTGACCAATCAACCTGAAGGAGCCCTGATCCTGTCCAAGTTTATGGATAACAGCATCGAGGTTATGGATACCCTAGAGGTAAAGCCCAACGGGAAGTTTGAATATAAAGTGAGCCTGGAACATCCTGCCTTTTATGAGCTGGATCTATATGGCCAAAAGCAATTAAAACTGGCCCTTTACAGTGAAGATGTTACCATTGAGTATGATTTTGACAATGAAGAAAGCCTGATCGTTTCCGGTTCGTTTGATACAGAGCAGGTGACGAAAGTTGATCAACTGGCCGAAGCTTACCAGGAAGAAATCAACAAGCTCAACTCTGAGTATTATGAAGCCCTTTCTTCAAAAAATGAAGAAGCAATCAAAGCTATCCAGAATAAGGCGATGGAGCTGGAATCGAATCATGCCCAGAAAGTGAAAAGCACCATTGACAGCATGAACGGAAGCTTTGCTGCTTTGGCAGCAGTGGGAATGCTCAATCCTAGAAATGACTTTTCCTATATCGATAGCCTGGTGGGTAAACTGGATGAAAAGTATCCGAACACCAAAATGATTGTTGGCCTTAAGCAGGAGCTTGATGATATGAGGGCTTTGTCCATCGGGCAGCCGGCACCGGAGATATCTTTACCAAACCCTGAGGGCGAGATGGTCAACCTTTCGGATCTAAAAGGGAAATATGTTCTGATTGATTTCTGGGCCGCATGGTGCAAGCCTTGTAGAGAGGAAAACCCTAATGTGGTTCGTTTGTACAATGAGTATAAAGAAAAAGGATTTGAGGTTTTTGGCGTCTCTTTGGACAGAAGCAAAGAGGCTTGGGTAGAGGCCATTGATGCGGATAACCTCACCTGGACGCATGTGTCTGATTTGAAATACTTCAATTCCGAGGCAGCAGCAAAATATAAAATCAATGCCATTCCAGCTACTTATATGCTTGATCCTGAAGGGAAAATTATTGCAAAGGACCTAAGAGGTCCAAGTCTGGAAAATAAATTGAAGGAAATTTTTGATTAATGGAATACTTTTTGATCTCTTTGTAACCGGTTGAAAAATGTAATTTAACCAACTTATAAATAAATCTATAACATGAAAAAAAGAAGTCTAAAATCACCACTTAGTAGGCTAATGACTTTGGCACTATTTGGTCTGTTGGCAATGGGTGCCTGTAAGAGTAAAAAGAAAGTCGTAGAAGCAGCTCCTGCCCCCGCCCCTGTAGAAGAGCCAGCGCCGGCACCAGCTCCGGTAAATCAACCTACTGCTGAAGAAGTTGCTGTTGGAAAACTTGAAAATTACTTTTCTGCCATCGCTAATGCAAGTAGCGTACAGAGTGCTAACAGTTCCATCCAGGAAGCTTTGAGTATGTTTGCCAATCAAAACACTCCTGTGCTGATTGTTATTCATGAAGAAAACGGTATCAAAGATTATGATGAACCAACAACCATCGTAAAGTACCTTAACTATCTGAAGGATACCAAGAAGAATTTGAATTTCATCAGCGACGTGAGATTGGACGGTAGCGGTAAGGTTACTGAACTTGAATTACGTCGAAGATAATTAAGCACCTTAGAAAAGAGACTATAATCATGAAAAAGCATATTCAAGCATTAATTCTACTGTTTTTTGCGACTACGCTATTCGCTGCAGCGCAATCTGACAACATCAGCCCTCAGAGAAAGCAGGCCATTGATTCACTGGCACTGGAGAAGGTAAAAGACCTTAGTAAATACATCAGCATTATCGGAAGTAAGGAAACACAGTTTTCAGAGGCCAACCGTGTGATGGACCGTGCCGAAGAGCTTTTTGCTCCAGGTGCTGAAATGGGCGTTTCTTCCCTAAGCTCAAATGAAGTGGCTTACTATCCCGTTAGAAGGTATTTCGAAAGATTGATGGCCCTTAACTATGACCGAGTAAACATCAGCTGGTATGATATCCACTATATTTCCGATTTGGAGAGACAGCCTGATGGCCGGTATGTAGGTGTGGTGACGATCTATCAGCGTTTTGAAGGAACTTCTGCTGAGACAGGTTTGAACTATAAAGACACCACGAAGAAGGATATCACTATCTACGTGGAGAAAAAACAGACTCAGGTAGCAGGAAGAACGATCGAGTTTTGGGATGTGATGCTGGGCGACATTAGAGTGACTGAAACTTCCGCATGAAGAAAATAAGCTTATTAGTATTAGCAATTATTATATCCATACAATTTGCACCGGGGCAGGGTTTATACGGCCCCGGTCAAATTAAGGATGATGGCAGATTCGCTGCTTCAACAAAACAACTCAATCAATTCTTCCGCCGGTTTAATGCCGAAGAAAGTCAGGACGGACTGACAAGGTATTATCAGGGGGACGAAGAATACCACAACAGGGAACTCAGGCAAAAGTATTTAAGCCTACTTTTTGATAATGAGACGTCCAATGTCCCTGCAAATCTTCGAAAGGAATTCACCGATTTAGTATTATCCAAGAATTATCCTCAATACCTCAATTTTCATAGAGAAAATTGGTTTGCAGAGGTGTCTACCGTTTTTCTATACAAAGGGAAAAAGGAAGACATTACCCTGTTTATGAAGCTTCAGCAAGAAGGATTGGGATATGAATGGGTGATCGATAATGTGTCGTTTGATTCTTTTAAACGTTTTTTTGACAAAGATGAGGGGGCGAAAAAACCCTTCCTACATCCGCTTAGCCATGAGCTGGGCTTTATGAATTTAAGAAAGGCACTTCAGGATAACAAAAAGCCGGAATCTTATACTCCGGATGAATTTAAACCCGATTACCTCAGTATTTTTCTCTATGAGATTAAAAACGGAAACATCAAATTTGAAACTGTAAAAGGAGTGAAGTTCCACTTCTTTCAGATTGACGACTGGTATTTTGAAGTATCACAATTTAACAGACCAGGATTCAATACAGGCTGGTTGATCAGCAATCTTACCCAGTACAAAAACGAAGAAGAAAAAGAGGTTATCCTAAATTATATTTATGATCAAGAATAGGTATTATATTATCTTTTTGGCATTCCTGCTGTCTCCCTGTGTATTATCCGCGCAGGACATGGGAGGATACTCCAAACAGGAGATAAAAGACTTTGGTCAAAAAGTAGAGGATCAAATTCAGTTTTTGGAGTATTTCCTAAATACCGTAGGGAGTGGCCAGACTCCAGCAAGGGACAAGGATGTAATCATCACGGAGAGTTATAAGAAGATCTTCAGAGACAATAAGGTACAGGTAGAGGATGACCTGGTCCTGGACAGGCAGGTAATTACCAACAAGGATGTCACTGCCTATCTTAAGGACGTGGAGTTTTTCTTCAAGGACGCCAGCTTTAAGTTTAAGGTCAGGGATGTCAAGCCCTTCCTAAGGGACAATGGGGAACTGTCGTTCAGTGTTTCTCTTGACAGAACCCTCTCCGCGGTTGGTTTGGACAATGAAAAAATTGAAAATACCAAGCCCAGGTTTGTAGAAGTAAATCTTGATCGGCAGTCCAATGAACTGAAAATAGCAAGTATTTATACCACTAAGCTAAGCCGGGACAAGGAATTGATGGAATGGTGGGGAGCACTTTCTTACCAATGGACGAGCTTCTTCAGAAAAGAATTTTCGATTGCAGAGGAAGATTCCATTACTGTTGACCACTTGAACAAAATCAGTGCGCTTGATAGTCTGGACCTCTCCGGTAATGCATTCATTCAGGACCTCAACCCTTTGGAGGCTTTGAGGGACCTGAAGTATGTGGATATCAGCAATACCATGATCAGGGAATTGGGGCCGATAAGTAATGTGACTTTTCTCAGTTACCTGGATGTATCCAATACCCCGACTGAGGATATACAGTTCATCAAATATGCGGAGAACCTTGCTTACCTGGATATTTCCAATACCCTGATTGAGAATATCGATGATTTAAGTAATTTATCCAATTTGAAGGTGTTGAAGGCAAGCAATACCCCTTTGATGAGTTTTGCTGCCATGAATTCTTTTGAGGCTTTGGAAGAGCTTAATCTCGAGCAGAGTGGGTTCAATAATCTAGAGAGCATCAATGAACTTAATCAGCTCAAAAAACTGGATATCAAGGGTAACTATCTGATCAATTTTAACTTCTTGGCCAATTTGGAGGCCCTTGAAGAAATCAATCTAAGCAGAACGAATATCAAGGACCTGACTCCTCTGAAGGACTTGTCCAAGTTAAAAGTGCTCAATATCAACGAGACCGAGGTGAACAGCCTGTCTCCGATGGACGGAAAGACAAGCCTTCAGAAGGTTTATGCTGATCGTACTGGAATTGCTGAAGATCAGGCAGATGAATTTGCCAGAAACAACCGAAGCGTCTTACTGATTCATAATGTGGAGAACCTCCAGACCTGGTGGGACACTTTGCCTGAAGGATGGAAAGCCGAGTTGAGCAAAGGAATGAACGGAATACAAATGGGAATACCTACTATTGAACAGGTGTCCAGTATCGTAGGTGTTGATTCTTTGGATATTTCAGGAAGCGAAATTATAAGCCTTAGGCCTGTGCTTAAATTCAAGAAGCTGGTGTCCTTGAAATTTGACGATACCAAGGTGCATGATTTGAGTCCGGTAAGGGAATTGAAGACAATAAAAAGGATTTCCGGAAATAACAGTATCGTTACCAATGTAGAGGATTTGGAAAACCTGGGAACCTTGGAATTCATTTCATTGAAAAACTCCGGGATAGCTAGTATTGGTCCACTGAGCAAATTGAAAAAGCTGACTTATCTGGATGTGGATGGAACAGATGTTCCGGAATGGGAAGTCCAGGGAATGCTGCAAGTGGTGCCTCAAGCTTGCATTATCTATCGTTCGGAGCAGCTTAAGGCCTGGTGGAACGGACTCGACGGTGTATGGAAATCCATATTTGTGGAGCAATTTGGATTAGATCCTGAACCGGATACCAAAGAATTGCATCTTTTGACTTCTTCACGTGAAGTAGTGATAAAGCGGAAAAGTATTAATTCCTTACGTCCACTGGTAGACTTTGTCAATCTCCAAAGCTTGTCTGTGCATGATGTGCCTTTATATGACATTTCGGACATTCCAAGCATGGAACTGTTGCAAAAGTTAGAGATCTCCCAGTCTCCAATTTCAGAGTTAGAGGCTATTGGAAGTCTTAAGAACCTGGAATCGCTTAATCTTTCCAATACAGGTGTGGAGGATTTGAGACCTCTGGAGACGTTGACTAAACTCAAAACATTGATCATATCCGGGACAGGTGTGAAGCGTCTCAAAGGACTGGAAACACTGGGTAGCCTGGAAGAGCTGGATATAGCAAGTACCAATGTCAGGAGCATTAGGCCCATTGAGGAGCTCACCAATCTGAAGCGGTTGATCTGTTTCAATACGAGAATCAACAGCCGACAGATAGACAGCTTTAAGGAAGCTAATCCCGATTGTGACGTACGGTATTATTAAGATTCATTCAGGAAGAGCGGCGAATAAAAAAATAAAAAATCCCTTGGCATCAATTGATGCCAAGGGATTTTTTATTGGGGGTGTTTATCGTCTGTTATTTTAAGCTAACAGCCTTTTGTGGGGCGTCTTTAACACATCTGAAGCCTACATTGGAAGTACCGCTATCATACGCATGTCCCTGTCGGGCACTTGGACGGTAGTTGACACAATAATTGTCCGAGCATAAAAATGAACCTCCTTTGATTACCCGCTCTTTGGCAAATGGGTTGGAAGGATTATAACATTGATTCATATTAGAGTCCAATAGGGGGGCATTTCCGGCAAGTCTTTGAAACTTGATGGCATCAAACCAATCGTCTGTCATTTCCCAGACGTTACCAATGATATCATAAAGGCCGAAATTGTTCGGGGGGAAACTTTTTACCGGAGCGGTTCCCATAAAACCGTCCTCTCCCTTGTTGCCATTGGGGAAATTACCTTGGAAGGTATTGGCCATGATTTTTCCTTGGGGTCTTAATTCATCTCCCCACGCGTATCTCTGATTAATAAGGCCACCTTTGGCCGCAAATTCCCATTCCGGTTCTGTGGGAAGCCTTTTTCCTGCCCATTCAGCATAGGCCACAGCATCATCATAGGCAATGTGGACCACTGGGTGCTCCCATCTACCTTCCAGATCGGAATCTGGACCTTCAGGATGCTGCCAATTGGCCCCGTTGACCCATTTCCACCATTGGGAAATATCTCTGGTGTCTACAGGATTAGAAGGAGGGAAGAAGACCATAGATCCCGCTTGCAGCAGCGACTCATCTGGTTTAGGGGTATCAGGAGGAAGCTGCTTTTTCATTTCTTCCCAATCAGGTTTTTGTTCGGCGATCGTAACATAGCCGGTTTCATCGACAAACTTTTTGAACTCGGCATTGGTAACCTCTGTCTCGTCCATCCAGAAGCCGTTTACTTTTCGCGTTACAGCCGGCTTTTCCGCGGGATAAGCTTCCTCTTCATCAGTGCCCATTTTGAATTCCCCTCCCGGAATCCATACCATGCCTTCTTGTGAGCTTGGTGCCTCAGGCTTAGGGCTGATTTCTTGGTGAGCAGAACTTTCCTCTTCCTTTTGTTGGGTACTCTTTTCAGAACAGCTGACAAGTACTCCCAGCATACTTGCTGCAAAGAGCATATTGTACAACGGCGTGCTGATTTTTTGCAATAATTGCATCATTGATTTAATTAAATATGAATTCTTAAACTTTGGTTATGCAAGAGAATTTCTTTTCGCATTTTCGGTTCAATAGCCCAGTTGGCTCTATCTTGCAAAGTAAGTTTAACTTTTATAATTGTAAAGCTAATGAATAAGTATTTGATAAGCGGAGCGCCAATTATCCAAAGAAGTATCCATTAAGGCTGGTTTAGACTTGGTGTTTGATGTCAAGCGGATTTTGGTTGTTGAGCCATTAAGACTCCAAAATGCCTCATCATAACGGAACAGTTACTTTTTTATGTTTTCTTCATACATTTTAATCCAATCTTCCACTGATATTTTTTTGACCAATTCACCGATCAGCTCGAAAGCGATATGGTCTGGCTTTTTAAACCTTACGCAACTTTTTCCCATGTCAAGTTTATAGGGACTGTGTTTTGGAAATTCACTGACAAACCAATCCAAGATCTCTTTATCCGCATAAATCCCACTATGATAAAAAGCAATGAAGTGTTTTTGGGAAGCAATGTTCATAAAGGGTAAGGGGAGTTTGGGATCGCAGTGGTATCCATCGGGATAGAGGGAGTGAGGAACGACATACCCGATCATTCCATAGCTCATGGTCTCTTGAAAGCCTTTTGGGAGGTTTTTTTGGATAGTGGAACGAAGCTTGGAAAAGGCCTCTTGACGGTCTTCTGGAATGCTTTTTACATATTCTTCCGGGGAATTGGCTTCTATTTTCATACTATAAAGGATTATTGGTTTTTGATGGACCAGGCTGTTGCTGGAGCTATGTTAGCTGGCTTAAGTTACACATTATTGAAAAAATAAAAGCGGCTATTTTCAGCCGCTTTCCGTAATGATCCTTTATAAGAAAGGTTTAGCCTTAAGCATCCCCTCCGGTTTTATCATGAAGTTTGCCCAGCTCCTGGTCGATGGTCCAAAGACCGATTCCTTCTTCACCGATGATATCAAACAGCTCAAGGGCCCTACGGGCAAGGGTTTCTTCTTCTCTCTGTTCGGTTACATACCACTGCATAAAGCTGAAAGTAGCAAAGTCCTTAACCCCAAAGCAATGGTCCACAATGATGTTGATGGATTTAGTTACTTGAATTTCATGCTCTAAAATCAGCTGAAATACTTCTTTAAGGGTAGTGAAGTGATGCTTAATACCTGTGATTTCAGGCTGGATAGCATGTCCTCCGGCTTCGTTAATGTAATGCAATAACTTTAGCATGTGCTGTCTCTCCTCTTCGGCATGTTCGTAGAGAAGGTTGGCTGCATTGTCATACCCCATCATGTCACACCATGAGGCCATTGATAGATAGTAGGCAGAAGATTTGCCTTCCATTTCTATCTGTTTGTTGAGCATCTTTTCTGTATCGTGTAATAATGAACGCTGGAGCGTTACAATTTCCTTTTCTTTCGTTTTCATAATTCCGTTCGTTTTTATGATGTATAACAAACTTAACCAAAATTTTAGACTAAAGTTGCATCTTTGGGTGTTGAAATGTGAATTTAGAATTGGTATAAGTAAAGATTTGAAGAATAAAATTTGGTTAATGTTAATTTGAATTAAATATAAATAAACTGAATGGTTTTCGCTGAACAGTCTGGAATTCACCTTCCAAAGAGTCGTGCCAAGCCATCCCTTGTTGTCCTTATCTTAAGTATTACGATATAATCGGGGAAGCGTTGGCTTCTTTTGCTATCGTTTAATAATCTTGGGGAAGATGTATCTAATCGGCCTCAAATCAGGGGGAAATTGATTTATTTTTTTTAACATTGCCCTATGAAAATAGTTGCAATGATTCCTGCAAGGTACGGGGCTACCCGTTTCCCCGGTAAGTTAACATCTGATTTATGTGGCAAACCAGTTATTGTGAGGACTTATCTCAGCACGGTAGCGACGGGCCTGTTTGATAAAGTGATCGTCGTAACCGACCATGAACTTATAGCAGAACAAATCCAGAAGGAGGGGGGAGAAGTTTACTTTAGCAAAAAAGAGCACGAGAGCGGTTCTGATAGGATTGCGGAAGCCGTGGCCCATGTCGATGCGGACGTGGTTGTCAATGTACAGGGAGATGAACCTTTTCAGGACAAGGAATCATTGGCGGACCTGGTAAGTGTATTCCAGGATTCCAGCGTGAAGGTGGCTTCCATGATGCGGAAAATTGAAGATGATGTGGAAGTGATTAACCCTAACTCGGTAAAAGTGGTGGTGGACAAAACCAATTTTGCACTTTATTTTAGCCGTTCCCCCGTCCCCTTTGTAAGGGATCAATTTCTTCCGGATTATTTCAGGCATATTGGGGTATATGCTTATACCAAAGCCCTACTGATGGAATATACCCAGTGGGAAAAATCCATGTTGGAAAAAGCGGAGATGCTGGAGCAACTGCGCTTATTGGAAAATGGTGTGAGGATCAAAATGGTGGAAACCAAACACGAAGCAGTAGCCATTGATACCAAAGCGGACTTGGACAGGGCCATTGCATTCTATCAAAGGACACAGCAGTAATTATTCTTAGGCTGCGGCTTTTAGACCAACAATGGAGCCGATCAACAGGAGTAGGAAGAATATTCTCAACCAGTGCGTGGGCTCTTCAAAGAAGAAGATGCCTACTATTAGGGTACCTGCTGCCCCTATTCCTGTCCATACTGCATAAGCTGTACCCATGGGGATGGTTTTGATGGATTGATTGAGCAAATAGAAGCTGAGACTGATGCAAAGTAAAAACAGCAAGGACCATTTTAGATCGGTGAAATTCTTTGACATCTTCAAAGAAGTAGTAAAACCGACTTCGAAAAGCCCTGCAAGAAATAAGATGAACCAAGCCATTTGAATTGTTTTTTTGCAAAAGTAATTTTAATGGGAGGGATTACTTTTAACCTAGGTTAAAAAAACAAGAGCCCAGGCTGTATGTCAATGCCATTTTACAACTATGAGGATTCACTCTTCCCGTATTCCTGCCCTTACTTAATCTGGCTGCGTATTCTGCTAAGAGAGACTTGGTTGATCCCAAGATAGGATGCTATGTTTCCTAATGAAATTCTTTCCAGTACCTGCGGGTACTGTGTGATAAGCTCCTCGTAACGTGTTTTAGCTTCCTTGGTTTGTCGGTTGATCAGCCGTTTCTCCGTTTTGATCAGCTCTGTTTCTGCCAGCTTTCTCATCCAATTGGCCACTTCCAGATTTTGGAGGCAGAGTTCTTCCAAGGTGTGGTTGGCCACTTCCCATAGGGTGCAGTTTTCTAAGGCAGTAATACTTTCGTATCCGGGTTTATTTAGAATTTTGCTGTTATAAGACAAGAGAAAGTCCCCTTCAAACCCGAACCAAAAGTTGATGTCCTTGCCATCCAAATTCATATGGGCTTTAGCGCAGCCTGAAATGATGATAAAACTGGATAGGGCCAGTCTACCTTCAGAGATGATCCGTTGGTTTTTTGAGAACCTCACTGTTTTTCCTTGTTCTAGGAGAATACGAACGGTCTCATGGGCCAGTCCATGGTTTTCGTGAAGGATTTTATCGATGGTCATGTCAAAAGTTTTTCATACTCAATGCATGTACCGCGGCGAGCCCTGCGGTTTCTGTGCGCAGTCGGCTATGGCCCAGACTGCAGGCTTTGAAACCATGATCAAAGGCTTGCTTTATTTCTTCTTCCGAAAAATCACCTTCAGGCCCGATGAGCACCAGGTAGGGACTGTTTTTTGAGGCAAGGTCATAGAGGTGCTGCTGGTTGTTTTCATCCACATAGGCGATGAATTTTTCGTATGTATTGAAAACCGGGTCATGGATGAGGTCCTCGAAGGAAACCAGGGAATGGATTTTGGGCAGCCTTGTCTTGAGGCTTTGTTTGCAGGCGGAGATCATTTTTTTTTCAAGCCTGTCCTGTTTTAAAAAACTTCTTTCAGAATGACTTGTTTTGATAAAGGAGATTTCGTGAAAACCTATTTCGGTTATTTTTTCCAGCATCCATTCCATCCTATCCGTATTTTTCGTAGGGGCAATGGCCAAATGGATGTGATAGGGGTCAGGAGGGGTACTTTCCTGGGCAAGAACATCCAATTCTGTTTTTCTTGGATCGATACGGGAAATCCTACAGGTATAAAGGTGGCCATCTCCATCAGTAAGGTGGATTTCATCGCCGACAGATTTGCGAAGAACTTTGCTTAGGTGGCGGGATTCATCGGCTTCAAGCACTATCGGCCCTTCATGGATGTCCTTTTGGAAAAATAATTGCATGTTGAGGTTTCTTTTGGTACAAATTTAAAGGATACAGGTTTTGATTAAAACCAAAAAAGCGCAAACCATATGGTCTGCGCTTTTTTTAACCTTAATTAACCTTTATATAAATATTAACCTTTAGAAAGTTCCATATTGACAGGCTTGCCTTTGATGGTATTGCTCTTCATGACGTTGATCACGTGAGCAGCATCTTTGGAAGGTACATCCACAAAGGAGAAATTGTCAAAAATGTCTATTCCTCCGATTTGTCTTCCTGGGATACCCGCTTCACCGGCAATGGCTCCTACAATGTCGTTAGGCCTGATCCTGTCTTTTTTGCCCAGATTAAGGAAAAGCCTCGCCATGTTGGCTTCTCTTCTTCCTTTTTCACGGCCTACACCTCTTTTGGCTCCTCTTTCAGAACGTTCTCTACCTTTTCGGCCACTTCTATCGCGGTCACGCTCTCTTCCTCTTCCTCGTTCAGCTCTGTCTCTATCCCTGCCTAAGTTAAGGTCGAAGTTCATTTCAGAAAGTTCTTCGACAGATTTTCCCATTTGGAGCTTTACCAGGCCAAGTGCGATTTGTTCGATGCTGATCCCTTCAGCCAGCAATTGGCCCAAGGTAGCTTCAAACAATTGGTTGTCTTCGTCTTTGGACAATTGGTCGGTAACATCAGTGACCAATTGGTCTTTTTTCTGATCTATCATCTCAGACACTGAAGGTGGTGTCATTTTGGTCAGGCTGGTTTTGATGTACCTTTCCAAGTCCTTCAATCTGAAAATGTCTTTTCTTCCAGTGATGAAAGAAATGGCCATACCAGATCGGCCTGCCCTTCCGGTTCTGCCGATTCGGTGTACATAATATTCTTCGTCCAAAGGAAGGTCATAATTGAAGACCACCTCGACGTTGTCTACATCTATTCCCCTTGCCGCTACATCTGTTGCGACCAGTACAGAACAATGTCCTTTACGGAACTTGTTCATTACTTTGTCCCTCTGGGCCTGGGAAAGGTCTCCATGAAGGGCTTCTGCCATAATTCCTCTGGCGATCAAGCCTTCGGTCACCTCGTCGGTAGTTCTTTTGGTATTACAGAACACCACACCAAGATTGAACTGATGGACATTGATCAAACGGGTGATCAGTTCCATTTTGAGGTTTGGTTTTACCTCATAGTATACTTGGGAGATGTTTTCTACAGTAAGTTCCTTTTTAAGGATTTTTACTATCTCAGGCTCTGTTTGGTACTTTTTGGTCAAGTCCATGATAGGCTTGGCCATGGTGGCTGAGAAGAAGATGGTTTGACGATCTTCCGGCATTTGGTTCAATACCGTTTCGATGTCATCCCTGAATCCCATATCCAACATTTCATCCGCTTCATCCAATACGATCGTTCTCACTGTTTCCAGGTTGAGCGTTCCGCGTTTCATGTGGTCCATTACCCTTCCAGGAGTTCCCACGATGATTTGGACACCTTTTCTCAGTGTTCTGATCTGTCTGTCAATGGATTCTCCGCCATAGATAGCAGTGCTGAAGATGCCTTTTTTGTGCTTGGCAAGTTTGAAGATTTCCCCTTCCACCTGTACGGCAAGTTCCCTTGTAGGACAAAGGATCAATGCTTGAGGCTTGTTGCGGCTTGGATCCACCATGTCTACGATAGGGATACCAAAGGAGGCTGTCTTACCGGTTCCGGTTTGGGCCTGGCCGATGACATCTCTGCCTTCCAGCATTAAAGGGATTGATTGTGCTTGAATAGGGGAAGGTTGGGTATAGCCCATATCTTCCACTGCCTGAAGAATTTCGTTTGAAATCCCCAGGTCCGAAAATAATACTTCGTTTTCCATGAAATTTTCCTTACTCCTGTGCCCTGATTTCCTTGAATACAACCCAAATGCGACCGAGTAAGGAAACTCACGACTCAGAATTTTCTGATTAAAATTGAGCTGCAAAAATAGAGAAAATATTTTGTTTTGTCAAATTATTGGCCGGATATGTAAAAATAAACTTTAGTTTTAGGGCCGAAGGCTAGAAAATAATTTGGTGAAAGCCTATTGAAAGCTTTAGGGGCGCTAAGAAAAAAAAAGCGGGACATTGTCATATCCCGCCTTCAAGTCTGTATGGTTAAAATTATCTTTTGTTCATCGAAACATAAGACCTTTCATTGGCTCCGGTATAAACCTGTCTTGGTCGGCCAATTGGCTCACCGTTTTCCCTCATTTCTTTCCATTGGGCAATCCAGCCTGGAAGACGGCCTAGAGCAAACATCACTGTAAACATGTCTGTTGGGATTCCCAAGGCTCTGTAGATGATTCCTGAGTAGAAGTCAACGTTAGGATAAAGCTTTCTGTCTACAAAGTACTGGTCTTTAAGAGCTGCAGCTTCCAATTCCTTGGCAACTTCCAATACAGGGTCATTGACACCTAATTTAGCAAGTACGTCATCAGCTGCTTTTTTGATGATTCTGGCTCTTGGGTCAAAGTTTTTGTAAACCCTGTGCCCGAAGCCCATTAGGCGGAACGGATCATTTTTGTCTTTGGCTTTGTCCAAGTATTTCTTCGTGTCGCCACCGTCTGCTTTGATCGCTTCAAGCATCTCGATAACAGATTGGTTGGCCCCACCGTGCAAAGGCCCCCAAAGGGCATTGATACCGGCAGAAATAGAAGCGTAAATACTTGCTTGAGAAGAACCTACTACCCTTACCGTGGAAGTAGAACAGTTTTGCTCGTGATCCGCATGAAGGATAAGCAACTGGTCAAGTGCCTTGCTGATAACCGGATCCATTTCATACTTCTCAGCAGGAAGGGCAAACATCATCTTAAGGAAGTTGGAACAGTAATCCAGGCTATTGTCAGGGTAGTTTACCGGGTGTCCCATTTTGTTTTTATACGACCAAGCTGCAAAAGTTGGCATTTTGGCCATCAAGCGGATGATGCTGAGGTTGATCTCTTCCTGGGTTCTGTTGGGATCCAAAGAAGTAGGGTAGAAAGCGGTCAAAGAACAGATCAAAGAAGACAATACACCCATTGGATGGGCTACGGAAGGGAATCCGTCAAGCATCTTTTTGATGTCTTCGTGTACTAAGGTATGGGTAGTGATCTCTTTAGAGAACTGCTCGTATTGTGTCTGTGTAGGTAGCTCACCATAAATCAGAAGGTAGGAAACTTCCAAAAAGTTGGATTTTTCGGCCAAATCCTCTATGTTGTAACCTCGGTATCTTAAAACACCTTTTTCTCCATCAAGAAAAGTGATGGCACTTTTGGTAGACCCTGTATTCTTGAATCCTGGGTCTAAAGTAATCAATCCGGATTGGCCTCTTAGTTTGGCAATCTCAATTGCCTTTTCATTTTCAGTACCTTCTGTAACTGGCAGTTCATACTCCTTGCCGTTGAAGGATAACTTAGCTATTTCAGACATAAGTTTTACGTTTATCTATTTATGGTTTTGATCTTAACAGTAAAATCGCGTTTGGCGGCCTTAAGTTAATAAAAACGCACCTTAAAATCATAATGAACTTCATTATTTACAACGTTTATAATTAAGTATTTTTACTTAATTTTTTTTCGTGTTTTTAAGTTGTGCGCTTTTTGCGCAATTATTAAAGCCATCTCCTGTTAAAGCTCGAATCTTTTGGCGGTTATTAGGGTAAAATCAAAATAAAATCCCGATAGGTTCGGGAAGTTCTTTTTTGTGGGTATTGGCAAAAAAAGATGGTCCGCCTAAGCGGACCATTTCAATTATTTGCAAAAGTGTTCGAATACCTCTACTAAATGTTCACCGATCATCTGGGCATTTCGTCCTTCGATGTGGTGACGCTCGATGAAATGTACCAATTCTCCGTCTTTAAACAATGCCATTGCAGGGGAAGAAGGAGGATAAGGCAGGCAAAGCTCCCTTACTTTGTTCACAGCGTCTTTGTCATTACCGGCAAAAACAGTGGCAAGGTTTGTGGGGTGGGCTTCTGTCCTGTCCAAGGCATATTTCACCCCCGGTCTAGCTGCTCCTGCAGCACATCCACAAACCGAGTTAACGACAATGAAAGTAGTTCCTTTATGGTCCTTAAGATGGTTTTCTACCGCCTCAGCAGTTTTGAATTCTTGAAAACCAACATCAGTCAATTCTGCACGCATCGGTGCAACTAATTCTTCAGGGTACATATTATTTCATTTTAATTTAATATTCTTACAAAAAGCCAAGTTCCAGTTTGGCAGCTTCGGACATCATGTCCTGGGAATAGGGGGGATCAAAGGTCAGCTCAACCTCTACATCGTTTATCCCTTGTATTTGCTGTATCCTGTCCTTTACTTCCGAAGGGATGGATTCAGCGGATGGGCAGTTGGGCGAAGTTAGCGTCATCAATACGTAGACGTTGTTTACGGGGTAAACGCTGATTTCGTAAATGAGTCCCAATTCGTAGACATCCACGGGGATTTCGGGGTCATACACCAATTTAATGGCTTGTACCACTTTATCCCTTAGATCGGGGACATTGACCTTTGCTTGATCCTCTTTGGTTTCTTCAGCCATAAAGCTAAACGTTTAATTTTGTTTGATATGCCAATGCGTACAGTTTCATTTGCTTGATCATGGAGGCAAGTCCGTTGGATCTTTGGGAACCAATGATATTGCCCATACCTATTTTTTCAATGAAGTACAGTTCCGCATCTATGATTTCTTTAGGGCTACGGTCGGATAGGACCCTGATCAAAAGGCTGATGAGCCCTTTGGTGATGTCCGTATTCGAGTCGGCCTTAAAGATGACTTTATTGTCTTGTTCTTCTGTGGTCAACCACACTTTTGACTGGCAGCCCTTGATGAGATTTTCATCCTGGTAAGCCTCCTCTGGAAAGTCCTTCAGCTGGTTGCCCAGCTCCATAATATAAAATATGGTGGACTCCCTGTCACCTTCCAAGATGGCAAATTCGTCTATGATTTCGTTTTGAACTTGATTTATATCAGTCATTTATTTTTCAGTTTGGCAATCTTGCTTACACTGTCGCAAAGCCTGTCTATTTCTTCTCTGGTGTTATAAACAGAAAAGGAGGCCCTAACAGTTCCCTCGATTTCAAAGCGTCCCATCAGGGGCTGTGTACAATGGTGCCCGGTACGCACAGCGATTCCTGCGGCATCCAGCATCATGCCCACATCAAAAGGGTGCATGCCGTTGATCAGGAAGGATAATACACTCACCTTTTTATCGGCGGTACCTACAGGTATGAAGCCTTTGATTTGGCCAAGTTTTTCCTCGGCATATTGTAATAAATCTTCCTCGTGCTTCCGTATACTATCCTTGCCCAGCTCATTGATGAACTCAATGGCTTTTTGAAAAGCGATCACGTCAGCTATATTGGGCGTACCTGCTTCAAATTTAAAAGGAATTTCATTATAGGTGGTTTTTTCAAACCTAACCTCTTTGATCATTTCACCGCCTCCCTGGTAAGGAGGAATGGCTTCTAGAATTTCCCGTTTTCCATACAATATCCCTAAACCTGTAGGCCCATAAATTTTGTGCGCTGACATGGCAAAGAAGTCGCAGTCCAAAGCCTGTACATCTATGTCCAGGTGTGCTGATGATTGGGCACCATCTATCAGGACTTTAGCCCCGACGGCATGGGCCTTAGGGATGATTTCCTCAATGGGGTTGATGGTTCCCAAGGCATTGGAGGCGTGCACGATGGACACGAATTTGGTTTTTTCACTTAACAGTGCTTCAAACTCCTCCATAAGGATCTCCCCTTTGTCATTGATGGGGATGACCTTTAAGATGGCTCCTTTTTCCTCGCACAGCATTTGCCAAGGGACAATGTTGGAGTGGTGCTCAAGGGTAGAGATGATCACTTCATCTCCCTTATTGATGAACTTTCTGCCAAAGGTAGATGCTACCAAATTAATGCCTTCGGTAGTGCCCTTGGTGAAAATTATTTCTTCCTCTTCCGCAGCGTTCAAAAAGTCCCTGACCATCTGACGGGTTTTTTCATATGCCCGTGTGGCACGGTCAGCGAGGGTGTGTGCCCCTCGGTGAATGTTGGAATTGTCTTGGGTATAATAAGCGGACAATGCATCCAATACCACTTTTGGTTTTTGGGTAGTGGCGGCATTGTCCATATATATAAGGGGCTTCCCGTTGACCTCCTGGTCGAGTACCGGAAACTGCCCCCGAATAGTTTGGATGTCCAAAGTCATGAAAGGTGTTTTATAATTTCCCTAATCTTTCTTGAACGAGTGAAGTGCAATATTCTTTGAGTGCGTCAATTTTGATATGGTCAAGTATCTCTCCGGCAAAAGCATACAGTAAAAGGCCTTTTGCCTGGTCTTTACCGATTCCCCTTGCTTGGAGGTAGAAAAGCGCTTCTTCATCCAACTGTCCTGTGGTACAGCCGTGAGAGCACTTCACGTCGTCGGCCCAAATTTCCAATTGGGGCTTGGTGTTTACAATAGCATCTTCTGAAAGAAGGATGTTGTTGTTTTGCTGAAAGGCATTGGTTTTTTGTGCATCCTGTCTCACAAAGATCTTTCCGTTGAAAACCCCTCTGGATTTGTCCGAAAGAATTCCTTTGTACAGTTCGTTGGAATCTGCATGAGGCAGGGTATGGTCCACATTGGTGTGATTGTCCACATGGGTGCTGCCATTGAGCAAATAGAGTCCATACATATTGCCTTCACAGCCACTGCCCAGTAGGTTGAGGGTCAGGTTGTTTCTGATCATATCTCCCTGAAGAGAAATGGTCACCGCATAGAAAGTAGCGTCCCTGTGAATATCGGTAACAAAATTGCTGACTTCAATGGCCGATTTGTTTTCATGCTGGAGCTTGTAATAATAAATGTGGGCATTTTCACCTGCATTGATTTCCAATACTCCGTTGATGAAATAGGCTTGGTCATCCAAGCTGACCACTTTTTCTATAAAATTAGCTTGGGAATTGGATTCGGTATGGATAAGGATTCTGGGCAGAATAACCTGTCCTTCATTTGCCTGATTGAAATAAAGGAATAAAATGGGCTTTTCCACCACTTTGTTTTTGTCCACGTGAACATATATACCATCCTCAAAAGCAGCTGTATTCAAGGCGGCAAATGGATCCTTTTCAGGCTTGGCATTGGCACCTATCAGCTTGATCTCTTCTTCGGTAAGTTCAGCAAAGGTTTTAAGGCTGTAATTTTGCTGCGAAACAGTGGATAAAGCGGCATCAAAATGCCCATTGTTAAAGACCACTAAGTCTGCATCCAGGCCAGGAATAAGTTCCTTTTCTACCTGATCCTTGGTCAGGTTGCCCTTTTTTGAAGTGCTTAGGTCGGTAATGGATGTTTCCAGCTTTTTACTTACCGGAGTGTATTTATATTCTTCTGCTTTTTGGACCGGCAAACCTTCTTTTTGAAGCACATCCAATGCCCGCTGCTGAAGTTCACTCCACGGAGCTTTCTTTTGCGAATGGGCTATGTGTTCCAAGAAGGAGTCAGTGATTTTATTTTTAGTAAGTGTAGTCATCGATTAAGAAATAAGATGGTTTGACAATTAAAGGAGTAATTAGACAGAAGCGCCGTCTACATCCTCCTTGATCCAGTCATATCCTTTTTCCTCTAGGTCCAGTGCCAATTCTTTGGAGCCGGATTTTACGATTTTTCCTTTGTAAAGTACATGAACATAATCAGGTACAATATAGTCCAGCAGACGCTGGTAGTGGGTGACCACGATGGTGGCATTGTCTGGTGATTTCAACTGGTTGACACCGTTGGAAACGATCCTTAAGGCATCAATGTCCAATCCTGAATCCGTTTCGTCCAAGATGGAGAGCGTAGGCTCCAACATGGCCATTTGAAAAATCTCATTTCTTTTCTTCTCCCCTCCAGAAAAGCCTTCATTAAGAGCACGGCTCATCAATTTCTGATCGATGTCCACCAACTTCATCTTTTCTTTCATCAAAGAAAGGAATTTAACGGCATCTAAAGCTTCCTGCCCCCTGTATTCCCTTACTTGGTTTACAGCGGTTCTCAGGAAGTTCGTGGTGCTCACACCTGGGATTTCCACTGGATACTGGAAAGCCAAGAACACACCTTCACGGGCTCTATCTTCAGGGCTAAGGTCCAAAAGGTCCTTGCCATTAAAGGTAACTTCTCCTTCAGTCACTTCATACTCTTCTCTTCCGGCAAGCACAGAAGCCAAAGTGGATTTGCCTGAACCGTTAGGTCCCATAATGGCATGTACTTCTCCGGCTTTGATTTCAAGGTTGATTCCTTTCAAGATAGGAGTACCTTCAATAGATGCGTGTAAATTTTTTATTGATAACATGATTTGTACTGATTCTTTTCTGTTTTCGGTAATAGCAGGTGAGGGGAGTGCCTTTGGGCCTCCTTCACCGGTAAGTTAATAGCAAAATGGTAAGGGGGAATTATCCCACACTGCCTTCCAGGGTAAGCGCAAGAAGTTTTTGTGCCTCAACGGCAAACTCCATTGGGAGCTGGTTCAATACTTCTTTGGCATATCCGTTAACAATCAATGCAACGGCATCTTCTGTGTCAATACCCCTTTGGTTACAGTAGAAAATCTGATCTTCACCGATCTTGGAAGTGGTGGCCTCGTGTTCTACCTTGGCAGTTGGGTTTTGGATGTCTATATAAGGGAAGGTATGCGCCCCACATCTGTCCCCCATAAGCAAAGAGTCACACTGGGAGAAGTTTCTCGAATTGTGAGCCCTTTTCATTACCTGTACCTGGCCCCTGTAGGAGTTTTGCGATTTACCAGCAGAAATACCCTTGGATACAATTCGGGATTTTGTGTTTTTACCGATATGGATCATTTTGGTACCGGTATCAGCTTGCTGGTAGTTATTGGTCACTGCCACGGAATAAAATTCACCCACAGAGTAGTCTCCTTTAAGAATACAAGAAGGATACTTCCAAGTCACCGCTGAACCGGTTTCTACCTGTGTCCAAGAGATTTTGGAATGGTCTCCGGCGCAGATACCTCTTTTGGTTACGAAGTTATAGATTCCACCTTTACCGTCCTTGTCACCAGGGAACCAGTTTTGTACGGTAGAATATTTGACTTCCGCATTGGTGGCCGCGTAGATTTCAACTACTGCGGCATGAAGTTGGTTCTCATCCCGCTGAGGGGCAGTACAGCCTTCAAGATAGGAAACGTACGATTCATCTTCTGCTACGATCAAAGTCCGCTCAAACTGCCCTGTATTGGCTGCGTTGATACGGAAATAAGTGGATAGCTCCATGGGGCATCTCACACCTTTGGGGATATAACAGAAAGATCCGTCAGAGAAGACGGCCGAGTTAAGGGCGGCGTAGTAGTTGTCCGTCATAGGGACTACCGAGCCTAAGTATTGTTTAACTAATTCCGGGTGCTCCTGAACTGCCTCACTGAAAGAGCAGAAGATAATGCCCAGTTTACTTAAAGTCTCTTTGAAGGTGGTTCCTACAGATACAGAGTCGAGTACTGCATCCACAGCAATCCCTTGAAGTCTTTTTTGCTCGTTAAGGTTAATACCTAGTCTTTCGTAAATCTGAAGGAGCTCTGGGTCAACCTCGTCCAGGCTTTTGGGCTTGGATTTTTGCTTAGGAGCAGAGTAGTATTTTAGGGCTTGTAAATCCACTTTTGGATAGGTAACGTTGGCCCACTCTGGTTCAGTCATGGCTTGCCAAGTCCTGAAGGCCTTTAACCTCCATTCCAACAGCCATTTTGGTTCTTCTTTTTTGGCAGAAATCCAATGGATAATTTCTTCATTTAAACCGACTGGCGCCTCATCAGCTTCAAAATCAACAGACCAACCGTGTTCATATTCCTTTGAGGTGAACTCCTCTAAAATTTGATTGTCTTTGCTCATAAATCGAGTTATTTAGACTAATTACATTTTATAGCGCAAAGATATAACATTAATCTAAATTTTTATGTTCAGAAGGAATTAAAATTCAGTGGATTTTATGAAAAATTTGTTATTAACGTCTTAAAAAACAGCTATTTAAAGTGCCAAAAGTGCCTGGATGACACTTTTGGGTTTGTTGATAAAATATCAGAAAAACTTGGAATCCTCCTATTAGTACTTTATTTAGATTTAATCTAAATAATTAGCTAGATGCAGTGCCTTATTTTGCATCCTGTTCAAATAGCTGTATAGGTCGGTTTATGCTTTCTTCGAGTACAATGAGTGTTTCGGTTCTGTCAACTCCGTCCACTTTTTGGATTTTGTTCAGTACATCCCTGAGGTGGTTGGTGTCCTTGCAAATAATTTTGGCGAAAATACTGTAATTCCCGGTAGTGTAATAAGCATTGATCACCTCCGAAATGGCTTTGAGTTTTTCTATGACATTGTCATAGAGGGAGCTTTTTTCCAAATAAATGCCCAGATATGCAGAGATATCATAACCCAGTTTTGAAAAATCAATGTTGAGTGTAGCGCTTTTGACAATCCCCATATCCTCCAATTTGCGCATTCTTACATGGACAGTACCAGAAGAAACATACACCTTCTTGGCGATCTCGGTGTAGGGGGTTTTGGCATCTTCATTTAGCAATGAGATAATCTTCAAATCAACATTGTCAATATCTAAATTTTTATCCATTATTTATTTATTTGGTTGTCTTTATTTGAATAAAGATGCATTTAAATTGTTGAATTGTCAAAATTTCAGGTAACATTTTTTTTGATTTGCAAAATACAATAAAATGTATTTACTTTGGGATTACATTGTGAAAGGGATTAAAAATTTGGTGATCCAACGATAAGTTTGAAATAATTTTTGGTTCAAGTCCTTTTTTTATCCTTTTGCATTGGTATTGAAGTAGAAACTTTTAATCTCTAAAGTTATATTTGGGTTTATATTCTGAAAAGGGTCTTGCCATTGGCGAGACTTTTTTGTTTTAATAAGACCTTATTTTTAGTGGTCCTAAAAGTTTAGGATCAGTCATGAAACAGTCTTTCAGGGAAGACTGATAAGTCAACTTTAATTTTATCTATCTATCAGCATCAAGTTAGTCTAAATCCCAAATATGAAGGATGAGTACGGGTGCACGTCGCATTCAGGGATGGAGGAATTTTTCATGCAGTTCAAGTGAAGCAACGGTTAGTTTTTTTAAATGGGCCACTGTTCTGGTACTTCTGTATGACCTTAGTTATTAAATTACTACCATTGGTCCAACTCTTAATTACCTTGTCACGCATTAATGCGTAATTTTCGGGAATTGATTGATTCATTAAAAAATATATTCCCAATATGATGAAAGGATTGAAAGTTGCCATTTTACTGGTGTTACTGTCCTTTGCTGGAAATGCACAGCAAAAAAGAGCGCTTACACATGATGATTATGACCGATGGGAGTCTGTAGCTTCCACCAAGATATCCAATGAAGGTGCATGGGTGGCCTATGAGGTAAATCCTCAGGACGGTGATGGCAGGGTAGAAGTGGTGGCTCATGATGCTCCCGCAAATAAAAGACTCATTCCAAGAGGGTATGATTTCAGGTATTCAAATGATGGAAGATGGGGCGTCGGTAAGATAAAAGCACAGAAAGATACTGTCCGTGCCCTAAAACTGAAGAAGGTTGGGGCTAAGAAAATGCCTAAGGACAGCCTGTTTATTTTATCTCTGGCTTCAGGAACCCTGGAAAAATATGCAGCGGTCAAATCTTACCAGGTGCCGGATAAAGGAGGTAATTGGTTGGCGGTTCACTTTGAAAAGGAAAAAGTAAAAAATGCTGAAAAAGATTCAGCCAACAAGGAAGAGAATAAGAAGACTGAGCTAAAAACAGAGGGTACCCGATTGTGGGTCAGGAGTTTTGACCAAAGTACCAGCTATGAATTAGAAAGAGTAGAGAAGTACGGGTTTTCCGAAAACGGTGATTGGTTATATTATGTAACGGCCACCCAAGATACCTTGGAGAATGCTGGAATTGGCTTGCTGGAGCTAAAATCAGGAGAACGAATCATGTTGGACTCCGGCAAAACCAAGTATACGGATGTAGCCTTTTCCAAAGATTTGAAAGATTTTGCATTTTTGGCCACCCCTGATTCTTCAAAGTCCAAAAAGCCGTATTATCAACTTCATTTGTATTCCATCAAAAAGCAAAAAATCAGAATGGTCATAGATAGAAAGGTGGACGGGATTCTTGAAGGAGGAAGGCTTGCTCAAGGAGGGAATCTAAAGTTTTCAGAAGATGGGCAGAGACTTTATTTTGGTGTTTCGGAAGATTATAAAACCTACGCTTACAAAGAGGACAGCACCATCTTGGATGAAGAAAGGGTTTCGTTGGATATTTGGGGATGGAAGGATGCTGAAATCCAGCCCATGCAGCTGAAAAATAAAGGTAGGGAAGAGAACAAAAGCTATTTAGCAGTATATCACCTTAAATCCGGCAAGGTGGTTCAGCTTGAGGACAGAGACTTTGATAATATCAATTTGGACCGAAAGGCCAG
>NZ_BAAHAP010000045.1:0-44990 GCF_054777495.1 Echinicola sediminis
GTGAGTCATTGGATATTGATAAATTCAACTTTGGTGTGCTCTTCGAAAAATACCTTATCAGTAATGAACAATTCGATAAGGATTACTTGAAAGAGCTGATCCGGGATAATGCCCATACTTATCTCGAATATGCGTTGGATTATGCGCAGGCGGGTATGTATAGTGAGGCAAAAGCCTTGCTAAAGGTCCATGCAGAAGGAAAGCAGTCAGTATATCCGATGGTGTATTACGCCCTAGGATACTTCAATGCTCAGATGGGAGATCGAGAACAGGCCCTTTATTACTATAAGCTGGGAGCGCAGATGCCTACAGATTACTGCTTCCCAAACAGACTTGAGGAAGTGATTATATTACAAGGGGCCATTGATGGGAATCAACAGGATGATAGGGCATTATATTATTTGGGTAATTTCTGGTTGGCCAAAAGGCACTATGAAGATGCCCGAACATGTTGGGAAAAGTCCTTACAACTCAACAGCGAGTCACCGTTGGTGCTTCGAAATCTTTCTTTGATCTATTATAATAAGTTTGATAAGAAGGCCCAAGCACAGGAACTGTTGGAAAGAGCTTTTGCGCTGGACAAAAGCCCCCGATTGCTAATGGAACTGGACCAATTGTACAAGAAAATAAACATGGCTCCAACAGCGCGTAAGACATTTTTAGGCAGGCATATGGAACTGGTAAATTACCGGGATGATGTTTATCTGGAATATGTTACTTTGTTGAATATGCTTGGAGAGCATGAACAAGCACTGGATATGCTGATGAGCAGGCAGTTTCACCCATGGGAAGGTGGTGAAGGAAAAGTTCCCGGCCAGTATATTCTCAGCAATGTAGAGCTTGCCAAAATAGCTATCGAACAAAAGGAATACAGGGTAGCGATAAAGTACCTGGAGGCAGCTCAGGAATATCCACATAATCTGGGAGAAGGAAAGCTGTTCGGTGCCCAGGAAAATGATGTGTTCTATTGGTTAGGCTGTGCTTATGAAGGTTTGGAAGAGCAGGATAAGGCCAAGCAGGCTTGGAGAAAAGCTTCAGAGGGTTTGAGTGATCCTAGTCCGGCAATGTATTACAATGACCAGCAGCCGGATAAAATTTTCTATCAAGGACTGGCGCTGTTAAAATTGGGAGACAGACCCGCGGCCATGAAGCGTTTCAATAAACTGGTTGATTATGGAGAAACACATATTTTTGATGATATCAAAATAGACTATTTCGCAGTGTCATTGCCCGATTTGTTGATTTGGGATGAAGACTTGAATATTCGTAACCAAATCCATTGTAACTACCTGATAGGTCTAGGGAAATTAGGTTCCGGAGAAGTGAAAAGGGCCGGTGAGGCACTGCTTAAAGCTGCTGAAATGGATAATTATCATGTGGGAGTTCATATTCACAAGAACTTATTAGAAACGACTGAAAAGATCTCGATCAATGAAACAGTTAAATAAAGTATTATTTGCACTTTCCTTAACGGGCCTGCTGTCGTGTGGAGAAAAAACACAAAAAGAGCAAGTAAGCAGGAGACCCAATGTGCTTTTCATTTTGGTGGATGATTTGGGCTATCATGATCTTGGCTTTACAGGGAGTGATTATTACGAAACTCCCAATGTAGATGAATTGGCTCATTCAGGAATACAATTTACCCAAGGTTACGCTGCTAGCCAGGTATGCAGCCCCTCTAGGGCAAGTATTATGACGGGAAAATTGACCGCTACCCATGGGGTGACAGATTGGATTGGGGCTCAAGTGGGAGAGCAATGGCATAAAACCTATCCTCAAACAAGTCTTCTTCCGCCCGATTACAAGATGAACCTTCCGCATGAGGATATCACCCTTGCTGAGGCCATGAAAGCTGCAGGCTATAAAACGTTCTTTGCAGGGAAATGGCATCTTGGCGGGGAAGGATCCTATCCGGAAGACCATGGTTTTGATATCAATATCGGCGGCTGGGACAGTGGTAGCCCCAAAGGAGGCTATTTTGCACCATTTAATAATCCTAAGTTGAAAGAGTATCCACAGGGAGAAAACCTAAGTATGGTCCTGGCCAGGGAGACTTCCGCGTTTATCAGAAGCCATAAGGATTCTACCTTCTTTGCCATGTTGTCTTTTTATGCCGTGCATGGCCCCATTCAAACCACAGAAGAGAAATGGTCCAAATACCGGGATAAAGCTGAAGCACAGGGTATCGCTGAACAGGGCTTTGAATTGGAAAGGAGATTGCCAATAAGGGTAAAACAGGATAACCCAGTTTATGCCGGGTTGGTCGAACAGATGGATGATGCTGTTGGATTGGTAATGGAAACACTGGACAGTCTTGGACTTGCCGATAATACTATTGTGGTCTTTACTTCCGACAATGGAGGAGTGGCTTCCGGAGATGCATTTTCCACCTCTAATCTTCCACTTAGAGGAGGCAAGGGATATCAGTGGGAAGGTGGTATCCGCGAGCCATATGTGATTAAAGTTCCTTGGATAAAAGACCTCAGGGAGATCGAGTATCCTGTAGCTGGCCATGATTTTTATCCTACTTTGCTGGATTTGGCCAATATCCCTTTACCAGAAGATCAAAAAGTGGACGGAATAAGCTTAAAACCGTTGATGGAAGGAAAAAAGATAGCAGAAAGGCCCATTTACTGGCATTACCCACATTATGGGAACCAAGGAGGGGATCCTGCTTCGAGTATCCGACAAGGAGACTGGAAATTAATTCATTATTGGGAAACAGGGAATATTGAGCTATATAACCTTGAAGAAGATCCAGGTGAACAAAATGACAGGTCAAATGAAATGCCTGAGAAAGCCCGTGAATTGGATCAGGAATTAATCAGTTGGCTGAAACAAAGAAATGTGGTGTTTCCAGAAGTAGCTGCTGATTTTGATCCTGTCAATCAAGAAAAAGCATATAAAAGGATGAAAGAGCTAAGAAAGCCCCAGCTGGAAAAAGAAAGGGAGGAAATGCTTTCCAAAAATTATAAACCTAATGAGAATTGGTGGAGCAGTAAGGTCACCAAGGATTAATTATAAAAATAGACTTATGTTTAACACTCTAAAAAACCCGTTAACCTTAGTTTTGGCCTTGTTGGCCAGTACAATGATGTCATGTCAGTCAGCACCAGAAAAACTCTCTTTGGAAGGCAACTGGGTGGTGGTATTGGATTCCCTGGATCAAGGTGAAAGTGAAAAATGGTTCAAAGAACTTCCGGAAGGAACTTCCATAAAATTGCCGGGGACCTTGGATATGGCCGGTCTTGGACAAGAAAACTCCCTGGAGCCGGGCATGAACAATTATGTATTGTCACACCTTGCCAGAAAAAATCAATATATCGGCAAAGCCTGGTACCACAGGGAGGTCGACCTACCTAAGGAATGGATTGGCAGGCCTCTTATTCTGAATTTGGAAAGAGTAATGTGGGCTTCAAAAGTCTGGATAAATGGTGAACTTTTGGGAACCCAAGAAAGCTTGGTAGGTCCCCATCAATATGAAGTGAAGGACGAATTAAAAGCAGGAAAAAACAGTATCGTTTTATGCGTGGACAATGGTAACCAGTATCCTTATATCAATGTGGCCGGGAATAAATACCCGGAGCCCACTTCCAAGGATATGGCTCACGGCTTTACCAATCATACCCAAATCAAATGGAACGGAGTAATCGGTGAGATGAGCCTAAAACCCCAGCCGGTCTTGAATGATATTCAGGTATATCCTAGTGAGGGTAATAATAAATTGGCTATCACTGCAAAGTGGAGCAATAGTTCTGCGACTGAAAAGGTAAGCTATAAAATTTCCCAGAAAGGTCGGACGATTGCCGAAGGTAGCCTGGCTATAGAGCAAGGTTCCAAGGAATTTAATGGGATGATCGAACTGGAAGAGAGGCTTCAGGATTGGAATGAATTTCATCCCAATGTGTACGAGCTGGAGCTATCAAGTGGTGATTCCAAGATGGTGAGGACTTTTGGTGTCCGGAATATCGGCCGAAAGGGAGGAGAGTTACAACTTAATGGAAAGCGCATTTTCTTACGCGGTACTTTGGAGTGCGCTGTTTTCCCCCAAACTGGTTTCCCCTATACTGATAAGGAAGCTTGGGGGGATATCATGAAAGTAGCCAAATCGTATGGGCTGAACCATTTTCGCTTTCATTCCTGGTGTCCACCGAAAGCAGCTTTTGAAGCAGCTGATGAGCTAGGGTTTTATATCCAGGCTGAACTGCCACATTGGAGTTTGGAAGTGGGGGAGGACCAAGGTACCACTCGTTTTCTAGAGGAGGAGGCACAAAGAATACTGGAGGAATATGGCAACCACCCTTCTTTTGTATTGATGTCTTTGGGAAATGAGCTTGAAGGAGATATGCAGTGGTTAAACAAGGAAACTGCTAGACTGAAAACGCAAGATACCAGAAGGTTATATACCACCACTACCTTTTCTTTTCAGAAAGGGGTTGGTCAAGTTCCACAACCTGAAGATGAATATTTCGTGACGCAGTGGACTGATAAGGGCTGGATAAGAGGACAGGGGATTTTCAATGCTAAACCACCCCATTTTGACAAAGATTATCAGAAGGAGATCGATCACATTAATGTACCGGTGATTTCCCATGAAATCGGACAATATTCCGTATATCCAGATCTTTCAGAAATAGAAAAATACCAAGGTGTGCTCAAGCCTTTGAACTTTATGGCCGTTAAGAATGACCTGGAAAAGAAAGGCTTGTTGGAGTTTTCAGATGAATTCACCTATGCTTCTGGCAAATTAGCGGCTTTACTGTATAAAGAAGAAATCGAAAGGGCGCTGAAAACGCCTGGCTTTGATGGCTTTCAATTGTTACAGTTACAGGATTTTCCCGGACAGGGAACGGCTCTTGTTGGCTTGCTTAATGTGTTTTGGGAATCGAAAGGTTTTATCAATAGCGAGGAGTTTTCTGAATTCTGCAATGAACTTGTACCCCTGATCCGATATGAAAAGGCCGTATATGAATCTGGAGAGACTTTTGAGGCGGCTGTTGAGATCGCTAATTTTTATAAGCCCCTGGACGGACAAAAAATTACATGGAGCATTGAGGGGAATGGAGGTGTGGTCGCATCAGGATCTTTTGAAAATCAAAACATTCCCCTCGGGAATGAAACAAGGTTTGGAATGATCCAGCAGAGATTAAACGTAGAAAAAGCTTCCAAGCTAATGGTTAAAGTAGCACTAGAAGGCACTTCTTATAAAAATGAATGGCCAATTTGGGTGTACCCTGATCAACCCGCAAGGGATCAAGAGATTCTGTATACACGATCTTTGGAGCAGGCCAAAAATTGGCTGGAGGACGGGAAATCCGTGTTGCTAAACCCTGAAGTAGAAAAACTGGAAGGGGTGACCGGTAGGTTTGTGCCTGTTTTCTGGAGCCCAGTCCATTTTCCCGATCAGCCATCAACCATGGGAATACTATGTGATCCGGCTCATCCTGCGCTGGCAGATTTTCCAACAGAAGGTCATACGAATTGGCAATGGTGGGACCTTTGCATCCAATCTAAATCCCTGGTGCTAGATGGAATGGAAGTTGAACCGGTAGTTAGGGTGATTGATAATTTTGTCACCAACAGAAAGTTGGCCAGCATTTTTGAAGCCAAAGTAGGGAATGGAAAACTGTTGTTTTCCTCTATCGATTTGGCAAAGGATTTAGAAAAGCGGCCTGAGGCCCGACAACTCAGAAAGAGTTTGGCAAGCTATATGAATTCAGTGCAATTTGATCCGCAGTCAAACATCATAGCAAGTGATTTGGATAAATTGTGTGTTCAATAAAACAAAGAGTAAAAACGATGAATACCAATTTAATATTTCCATATTTAAACCGAAAGCAACTATTGGCCCTAAGGACATTCCTAGGGGTCATCAGTTGCTTTTTTATTCAGATGCTCGATGTGCAGGCACAAGGCAGGCCCAATATTTTGTGGTTGGTCATTGAAGATACTTCACCACAGTATATCGGCTGTTATGGGAATGAACAGGTAAATACGCCCAATATTGACAGGCTGGCCAAAGAAGGAGTACGGTTTACCAATGCCTATAGTACAGGAACCATCTGTTCGCCCAGTAGAAGCGCGATTATCACGGGAGTGAAAACTTATAAGATGGGAACCGGACATCATCGAAGTAATTTTAGGATTCCTGATTTTATTAAAGGTTTTCCGGCATATTTGAGAGAGGAAGGATACTATACTTCCAATAACAGCAAAACGGATTATAACACGGCCTCGGCAAGACGATTGATTCAAGAATCTTGGAATGAAAGTTCCGGAAAGGCCGGCTGGTGGAAGCGATCTCCGGGCCAACCCTTTTTTGCAGTCTTTAACTTTGGCGATTCGCACCAATCCAGGACTATGACCAATCCGTATGATTTGTATGTGAAACAGGTTTTGGAGGAATTACCAGACAGCCTTGAAGTGGATGAGGATAAGATAGAAATGCCTCCCTATTACCGGAATAATAAGCCGATGCGAAAGGAGATGGCTCGGGTGTATAATAGAGTTTCTTTGGCAGACCATAAGCTGGGAAAGGTTTTAGATAGACTGGAGAGAGAGGGGTTGAAGGACAGCACCATCGTATTCTTTTATGCCGACCACGGACAGGGCATGCCAGCGGTAAAGACCAATGGGAACGGGCAGGGCTACAAAGTACCATTTGTAGTGTGGTTCCCAGAAATGTACAAGCATTTATCCCCGTGGGGGACTGGAGGAGTAGTCACCGATGAAACCATTAGTTTTGTAGATTTGGCACCCACAATATTGCAACTTGCGGGATCTGATATACCCCAATATATGGATGGAAGGAACTTGCTGGGAAAAGAAAAAGACCAACCAGTACCTTACATCTTTACATCCAATGATCGAGGTGAAGATTCACCGAACTTGGAGCGGTCTGTGATAAAAGGTAATATGGTATATACACGAACTTTTACACCATATTCCAATCCCATGCGCTGGATTCATTACGTTATCTATGGTGAAATCAGCCAGCAAATTGTGCAGGATTATAATAAAGGAATGCTTTTAGATACTCAAAGAGCCCTGCTTGAGCCGAGGGAACCGGAGACCTTATACGATTTAGAAGCTGATCCCTGGGAGACGAATAATCTGATCAATGACCCTGCTTATCAAAAGGAACTACGAAAAATGAGAAAAGCGTTGAATAAGCATTTGCTGGAAGTGAATGATGTACTTTTCCTGCCGGAATATTCCCTTAAGAAACTCAATGAAGAACAAACGCCCTATGCGTTGAGAACAAGTGGAGATTATGAACTTAAAAACATTTGGCGTACTGTCAGGCTTGCAGGTTTTAGTGGGGAAGAATACAAGAGCAAGCAATTGGAAGCCCTGTCCAGTTCAGATTCATTGGAAAGGTATTGGGCTGCTGTTGGGCTAAAATCCCAGTTATCCTTTACAGCCAAAGAAAAAGATTTGTTGGTCAGTAAATTAAAAGATAGCTATACTCCATCAGCTATCTACTTAGCTTCTGTAGTGTACGATCAAACCAGCAACAAGGAAGCTTTTGAAATTTTGACAAACCAGCTGTTGGGGCAAGATCATGATTTGGCACTTTTGGCTTTGCATAATATTCATCATATGGATAGAAAGGAGGATTTTCTGGAAGTGGTCAGCCGAGCCTATGAAAAATTTCAACAGGATGAAACCATGGGATTACCCCGGCAATGTGCTGAAGTGTTGCTTTACAGAATCGATGGCCGTGCATTAAAAATGGATAAGTTTTGGTGATATTGAGTCTTGAAAATGTTTGTTAAAGAGGCTTAATAAATACGAAGGTTTTACTTTGATGATTAAATTATTGTCATTATAAAACTGAAACCGGGTAATGAGTACGAATTTAGAACAATCCATGAATCAAAGATGGGATACTTTTGTGGAGCTATCCCATCTTTTTTAGTTGTTTCTGTAAATGAACAAATCATTGTTTTGAAATTATATGATAAGGATAGTGGTATATGATTAGGTGTATCAGTGCAGGTGCGTCTCTTTCTTTTGATAAAAATATAGAATAGTCCATGTTATTTGTTTTTTTGTGAATGCTTCCATTTGTTGAATGAAGTATGTTTGAATATATGAGGATTGGTCTTTGGTTCGGTGATGAATAGCTTAAATAATCCTAGGTACATTCATATTTTACAAGCTAATTAAGGTTACCAGAAAAGACATCTTCTAGATTAAAATCATTTCAATTACCAATAAACCATTATGAAAAAAACTATACTACAATTAAGTAGGGTGGGAAAGTACTGCATGTTTCTAATAGCTGTGCCTTTACTGAATCCCACCTTAACTTATTCAGAAAATTACTCTTTGAGTATCTACAAACAGACAACAGTGACAGGAAGGGTGTTGGATGAAAGGAATGAACCTATACCGGGTGTGACGATATTGGATAAGGATACTGGAAAAGGCACGGTAACTGACTTAGATGGAAACTATGCGATTTCTGTTGAAGAAAATGCTACACTGACTTTTTCATTTATTGGTTATATCACCCAAGAGGTTAGTGTTGATGGAAAAGCCGTCTTGAATATTACTCTACAAGAGGATACCAAAAGTCTTGAAGAAGTGGTAGTGGTTGGATTTGGTACGCAGAAAAAGGAAAACCTGACCGGATCAGTGGGAACAGTGGACATGGAGCTCATGGAGTCCCGTCCAGTAAACTCCGCTACCCAAATGCTTCAAGGTGTAGTTCCTGGACTGAATATATCTCAGGGAAGCGGGGGAGGACTGAATGATAATCCAAGCATAAATGTACGAGGTGTGGCAACGATCGGTCAAGGCTCAACTGGGCAGCCTCTAATTTTGATTGATGGAATGCCTGGTAATATTAATGCCCTGAATCCTCAGGATATAGAGAGTGTTTCGGTATTGAAAGATGCTGCTGCATCCTCCATATATGGTTCAAGAGCTCCTTTTGGTGTAATACTTATCAAAACAAAAAGTGGCACCAAAGGCAAAACGAACATAAATTACAATAATAGTTTTAGGATGAATTCACCGCTTAATATGCCAGATATGATGAATTCATTCGATTTTGCTACTTATTTTAATGATGCAGGGATCAACGCTGGGCAGAGTCCTCATTTTTCTCCTGAGAGAATTCAGCGCATTAAGGATTTCATGGAGGGCAAGATTAGCGAAACTACTACAGTTGATCCAAGAAATGGACAATACTGGTATGATGGGTATACCGGTGGAAATGACAATGTAGACTGGTACGAAGCCCTTTTTCGGGATAAGGCCTTTTCAATGGAACATAATCTTAGTTTAAGCGGAGGATCCGAAAAATTCCAATATTATGGTTCAGGAAACTTTTTGGACCAAAATGGCTTTATGGAATTTAACCAAGATAAATTCAAAAGGTATACCGGTACAGTCAAAATCAACGGACAAATTTCAGAGAAATTATCCTTGGCTCTTTCTAATCGCTTTATCAGGGAAGATTTTAAAAGACCATCTCAGCTGACAAACGATGAACTGTTCCGTAACCTTGCCAGACAGGGATGGCCCACGTTGCCTCTTTATGATCCCAATGGTTATTTGTTTGACTCTCCTTCCCCGGCTCTGGGGCTACGTGATGGAGGAAATGATATTAATCAGTCTGACTGGTTCTATCAGCAGGCCCAGTTGACATATGAGCCTGTAAAAGGTTGGAAGATTTTTGGTGAATTCAATTATAGAACGCTGAATCAATTCAGGCATTGGGAAAAGCAGGTTACTTATAACCATGATATCAATGGAAACCCCTATGCTTCGGATAAAAATTCAGAAGTATATGAGTATGCCAAAAGAGAGAATTATTACAGTAGCAATATTTACACTGAATATTTAAAAAGCATCAATGAGGTGCATAATTTTAAGGGTCTGTTGGGGTTTCAAACAGAACTTAATAAGGTGAGGAATTTTTCCGCACTGAGACAAGGGATTATTGTACCCGGACTTCCCGTGTTAGATGTAACTTCAGGTACAGATTTTAATGGTAATATTGTTCCTCCATCAGTGACTGGTGCTTACAATAATTGGTCGACAACTGGATATTTTGGCCGTATCAATTATGACTATAGTGGAAAATATCTTTTTGAAGTAAATCTTAGATATGATGGTACCTCAAGATTCCGGAATGATAAAAGATGGGGGCTTTTTCCTTCATTTTCTGCAGGTTGGAACATCGCTGATGAAAATTTTTGGAAGGGGATAAAAGAAGTAGTGAACGATTTCAAACTTAGGGGATCTTATGGTGAATTAGGTAACCAGAATACACAAGACTGGTATCCAACCTATGTTACTATGCCTGTAGGAACGGCAAATGGAAATTGGTTGATCAATGGATTGAGACCAAATACAAGTAATGCTCCCGGGTTGGTAAGTCAATCATTGACGTGGGAAAGAATCAGCAGTTGGAATATGGGCTTGGATTTTGGGATGTTTGAAAACCGGTTGACGGCCTCTTTTGATTATTTTAACCGGTTTACAAAAGACATGGTGGGACCAGCCCCAGAACTACCGGTAACATTGGGCACGGCTGTTCCAAAGCTTAACAATACCGATTTGAAAACCTATGGCTTCGAATTGGATATCAAATGGAATGATTTGCTGGCAAGTGGATTAGGGTACTCGGCTCGTGTATTGCTTTCGGATTCCAAAACGGAAATTACAAGATACCCTAACCCTACTGGTGCACTGAGCACTTACAGGGAGGGGATGATGCTAGGCGAAATTTGGGGATTGGAGACGAAAGGAATAGCCCGAAACCAGGAAGAAATGGATAGCCATTTGGCATCCCTGAATAATGGTGGGCAGACAGCTATAGGAACTAATTTTGAGGCGGGAGATATCATGTATGCCGACTTGAATGGGGATGGGAAAATAGATGAGGGAGCCAATACGATTACGGATCACGGTGATCTAAAAGTTATTGGTAATAGTTCGCCTAGATACAATTTTGGGTTTGATTTAGGAGCTAATTATAAAGGTTTTGATTTTAGGGCATTCTTTCAAGGTGTATTGAAAAGAGACTTTTTCCAGAATAGTGATTATTTCTGGGGTATAAGAGCAAATAAATGGTGGTCCACAGCATTGGTAGAACATAAGGATTATTTTAGAAATGACCCTGAGCATCCATTTGGTGAAAATCTGGACTCCTATTATCCCAGGCCTCTTTTTGGAGGGACTGCATGGAAAAATATCCGTCCACAATCAAAATATGTACAGGACGGCTCCTATGTGAGATTGAAAAACCTGCAGGTGGGATACTCTTTTAATAGAAATGTGACAGAGAAATTACATGTCAACAGGTTCAGAGTGTTTATCTCGGGCGAAAACCTGTGGACCATGACCAAGATGAGTTCAATCTTTGATCCAGAAACTGTCGGCGGCGGATGGGGAGGTAATGTTTACCCACTATCCAGAGTGTTTTCAGGTGGATTGTCAGTTAGTTTCTAAACACTTATTGAAAAGAATTTAGTTATGAAAAAGTTAATTAAAAATATATTGCCCTTCCTATTAGGGGGACTGCCGGTGCTGGTTTCCTGTAATGAGGAGTTTTTAGACCGTGCTCCCGAATCTCAAATCACTCCAGAGCAATACCTGTGGGAGGAATCTCAATTAGCCTCTTATACCATCAATCAATATGGTATTTTCCCGACCCATACGAATTGGAGTTACGGGACATTTGGTAGAGATGCAGATACTGATAATATGGCCGGTTCAGATTATTCAAATATCTATGTTCCTGGACAGTGGAGGGTCCCTCAGAATGGAGGGCAGTGGGAGTTTGCTGCTATTTATAGGATGAACTACTTTATCAATACGGTAGTACCAAGGTGGAAATCCGGTGAGTTGCAGGGAAATTCCTCAAATTTGGAGCACTACATTGGTGAGGGGTATTTTCTGCGTGCATTTGAATATTTTGAAAAAGTGAAGACCTATGGTGATTACCCCATCATAAAAAAGGTTCTGCCTGATCAAATGGAAGCATTGACAGAGGCGAGTAAGCGATCTCCCAGAACTGAAGTGGTTCGGTTTATTATTTCTGATCTAGATTCAGCAATTAATCTATTGTCCATTACTCCCCCAACTGGAGGCACCAATAGAATTGCAAAAAATGCCGCCCTACTATTTAAATCTCGAGTAGCTTTGTATGAAGCTACTTGGTTAAAATACTTTAAAGGCACAGCTTTTGTTCCAAATGGCCCTGAATGGCCAGGAACAGAGAAAACGTACAACCAAGGTTATAATTTCGCAGCGGGTAGTATCGATGATGAAATAGACTGGCTATTGGACCAGGCGATGGAGGCGGCGAGTCTAGTGGCGGATAACGTCTCTTTGGTACCAAATAATGGTATACTACAACAAACAGCATCCGATGCCTCAAATCCCTATTTTGATATGTTTGGGGCTGAAGATATGTCCGGCTTTAGTGAAGTACTGTTATGGAGAGATTATGACAAAGGTTTGGGAATTACCCATAATGTGCCTCATGCAGCAGCAATTCACAATTATACCAATGGGACCACCAAAGGCATGGTCAATGCTTTCTTGATGAAAAATGGTTTGCCCATTTATGCCAGTGGCTCAGGTTATCATGGAGATGATTTTATCCATGATGTCAGAATGGAAAGGGATGACAGGCTTAAGCTATTTTTAAAGGAACCGGGGCAGATTAACAAGATCTATAACATGAGTGTGGGGACGCACTCTTTTCCGGTAGAAGGGGTTCCTGAATTGCAGACTACCCCTCAAAAGTATAATACAGGATATACTTTAAGAAAAGGGATCAATTATGATGGAGAACATTATGATAATGGTCAAGGATTTACAGGAAGTATAGTTTTCAGGGCGTCAGAAGCCTACTTGAACTATATTGAAGCGTGCTATGAAAAAAATAACAGCTTGGATTCCAAGGCAGATAGTTATTGGAAATCTTTACGAAACCGAGCGGGGGTGGATCCAGACTACAATAAAGCAATAGCATCCACTGATTTAAATGAGGAGGCTAAAGGCGATTGGGGTGCATATTCGGCAGGAAATCTTATTGATCCCACCCTTTATAATATCAGGAGAGAAAGAAGATGTGAGTTGATAGCTGAAGGGTTTAGAGAAATGGACCTGAAGCGTTGGAGATCAATGGACCAAATGATCTCAACGCCTTATCATGTGGAAGGGTTCAAACTCTGGGGCCCCATGCAAGATTGGTATATAGATGGAAATGGTAACTTTACCATTTCTTGGGGAACTTCAAATTCTACAGTTTCCTCTCCCGAATTAAGTGAGTATTTGCGTCCTTATGAAATCACAGGAGGAGAACTGGTGTATAATGGGTACCGATGGGCCATGGCACATTATTTATCTCCTATTGCGATTCAACATTTCTTGATTACCTCGGATAATAACGATGTAGGTACATCTCCAATATACCAAAACCCAGGATGGCCTACGCAACCAAATGTGGGGCCAAATGGATATTAAATAAATGAGAATTCATTCTAGATGAACTTATAAAAAGAAAGTAAAAGGCTATCCTGTTTTGTGATAGCCTTTTTTATGTTTTAACTCCCATTATCCATTTTGGGTTGATTCGGCCTTCCATTTCTATAGAATATTTATTGATTTTTATAATTTAATTCTATCGTATAGAATTGTCCATGTATTTGGTTTTATCGTCTATATTAACACTTATGGAATAAATTATATTTGTTTTAGTTTCTTTGAAAAAGGATTGGAAGTGTGGTTTTCCATAAATAATTACTCGGCTTGCAGGGCAGTCAATGCTCATTTTTCCAATATAATTGCTCTGTAAAGCTATTGAAAGGATTTCATTATCAATGAAAGATAAAATATATTAAAAAGAGTGAATACCTAATATTACCTTCAATGAAAAGAATCCTTATAATAATATTTCTAGTGGTGAGCTTTGGCGCTCAAGGCCAAAGTGATTTCATAGATGTTGTTAAATTGGAATTGAAGAAAAAATGGCCGCATAATCGTACGGTGAATTTGGTGTTTCACGGACATTCAGTCCCTACAGGTTATATGACCAGGGGGTGGGTTAATACTCAGGGGGCCTACCCCTATTTAACCTTATTGAAGATTAAAAACCATTATCCCTATGCAGTGGTCAACTCAATTACAACATCTATTGGTGGGGAGCAATCCGAACAAGGGGCCGAAAGGTTTACAACTGAAGTGCTTTGTCATAGGCCAGACGTTTTATTTATTGATTACGCGCTTAATGACAGAAGTATAGGATTGGAAAGGGCTAAAATCGCTTGGATAAAGATGATTGAAGAAGCACAGGAATACGGTACCAAAGTGATCTTACTTACGCCGACACCAGATCTAAACGAGGACATATTCTCCGACGATTCGGAACTGGCAAAGCATAGTGAACAAATTAGAAATCTTGCCAAGGAATATAATGTAGGATTGGTGGACAGCTATAAACTGTTTAGGGACTTTGCTAGGGATAATGATCTTAGGATGTATATGGCACAAAACAATCATATCAATACAATGGGACATCAACTCGTTGCTGATAAAATTTATGAATTTTTTCACCAGTGATCTTATGAATTGAGTTTAGCTATTGATAGGCTTGACCCCGAGCTGAATCCAATTATTGTTTAGCACGGACAACCTGCATTGGCTCTTGGAACAAATTAGGAGAGGGAGATATATTGTTCACAGGGGTATTCTAATTGGAGAAGAAAATCTAAGTCCTACCAATATTTTATAGCGCTGGTTTTTTAAAATTGATTCTATTCTAAATTAACCATACAACTTTTAACATCAGCAGGTTTACCGCTATAGACTGCGCAACTTTTTGTCGTAAAGCGTTTTTTTGGACGATTTGGCGACTCTTCTGGACTTTCAAATAAGATTCTTAGGATATTTTTATACCGCAAGAATAATTAACATCCCAATGCTTTTTGAATCTAAAAATAATATAAAATGTTGAACAGCCAGATTAGAGGGGTGATCATAACGGCTTTACTAATTTGTTTTGCCATCACTAGGGCAAAGCAAGCACGTTACAAGAGAGAAAAGTGGCCGTCATATTATCCCCCGAGGTTTTGTGGTCAATACCAATGATGCCGTGGGAGAGTTGTTTAAATCCGGTTCCCTAATCTAAATTACAGGTAATATAGTCCAATCCTTCACCATTTAGGGGAGAGATTGAAAATATTCAAGTATTTTCAATCTCTCCCCGCCTGCATTTACATTCTAAAAAATAGTGGAACCTAAAAAAGGTTAACCTAAAAACCATTATGGGGAGATGAAGATCTTTAGGATCATTTAATAGCTGAAAATTAAAATTTGATATAGCTTTTCTATTATGCGTATTATCGTTTTATCAACTACATTAGCCTGTTGTTTAGGTTTCTTGGTAAAGGCCCAAGATTCTGAGCAAGTGCACGACCAAAATTCTTCACACCTAATTTTTGAAGAAAAAGATGGTTTAGTAGCCATCGAGGCAGAGGATTTTTATAAACAAACCTCATCTGAAAAAAGGAAATGGTATATTACTTCAAAGGATAAGTCCCCAGCCGTTACTCCGGATAAGGACCATAATCATTCTGAAGGAGCCAGCAACCATGCCTACATAGAAATACTACCCGATACACGGTCCACCCATGAGGATATGTTGATGAAAGGGGAAAACTTTTCGGATCTTCCAGGAGCTTCGGGCATCGTTCATTATAAAGTAAAGTTCAATACTACAGGCCGGTTTTATGTATGGGGTAGAGCGTATTCTACTGGGAGTGAAGATAATGGGATACATGTAGGAATTAATGATAATTGGCCCGAACATGGTCAGCGAATGCAATGGTGTGAGGGAAAAAATGACTGGACATGGGAAAGCAGGCAGCGGACCAAAGAAGTACATTGTGGGCTAGCTCATCAAATCTATTTGGATATAGAGCAACCGGGAATCCATGATATACAATTCAGTATGCGGGAAGACGGTTTTGAATTCGATAAATTTATTCTTACAAGGGACATGCACTATCGGCCAGAAGGCAATGGACCAGTCCCTGTATATTATTGGAGCAAACCGGCTTTAATGGATGAAGAAAACGTGTCCACGCGTTCTTATATATCCCAATTGGCAACCAGTTCTGCAGAAACTAAGACTTTTTTCGCCAAAGAATTGCCCGTACAGGCACAGGGTTTTTATAAGGATAAATTGGGAGATTGGTTAGCCATAAACCCTGAACAAGGAAAAGAGGCTCAGGTATCTATGCCTTTTTACTTTTCCAGTGGCAAGTATGATATCCTCTTTGTAGGAGTGGGGGAGAATGATGGTCAGTCCAACTATGTCCTAACTGTAAATGACCGGATACTTGGAGGTTTTACTCCTCCATTATCCAAGGATATGTTTGAACAGGGACCTGACTATAATCAATTGTTTGAAAATATCTCCCTTTCAAAAGGAGATGTAATTACCCTTAAAGCTAGCCTGGGAAGTGCAGATGGTCAAGAGTGGGCCAGAGGAAGGTGGTCTGGGATTGTCTTTGTACCGGCTGGAAAAGGGATGTCTTTGCAAAAATCATTGCCTGAGAAAGATACAGTCAGTGAACCAGTAAAGGTTGCTCCCCCAGCAGGCCGATTGGCGATCGTGGCGGATGGGAACTCTCCTGATCCTGACGATTTAGGAGGCACAGCCGTTTCTCTGGCATTATTGCGGGCTACTGGACTTAACGATCGACTGGTGCATTATTCCCATAGTTGTGACTTAGTGAGAAGTAATAGAATATCTGAGCAGGCCGAAAATGAGCGGCATGCCCTTATGCAAACTGCCTGTGACGTTACAGCGCGGCGTTGGGGAGGTTTTGATTCCCTGAGGTTCTTTGATGCTCTGTGGGAGCAAAAGGAAACGGTCAATGACCTGGTTAAGGCCATCAATGAATCTTCCAAAAATAATCCCCTGTGGATAGTGGAAGCGGGTGAACCTGATATTATTGGCTTTGCTTTGGAGGCTTCACAAAAAAAAAAACGCCAATTCGTTAAGGTCATCACTCACCATTCAGCCAATGACGATGCGGGGGATTATTATACTTGGCAACAGATTCTGGACTTTGGAGTAGAAGAAGTGCGTATTCCTGATCAGAATGTTTTTCTCAAGGTAGATCTAGAACACTGGGATTGGGCCAAAAACCATCCCGACCCCAGAGTTCAGTGGGTTTGGTTAATGGGGAAAATAGCCGAGGTGGACGATGTGGTAAAATTCCAAAAAGGAAAATGGGACTGTTCAGATGCAGGAATGATTCTGTATTGGATAACAGGCGCAACTAAGGATGGTCTGGAACTTGGTAGCGTAGAGGATGTAAAGGGGCTACTTTTGGAGTATATCAAAGCTAATTAAAATGGGTTTCCAATAAGCATGGATTCATCTCCCAATAGATTGATTATCTATGAGCTTGTGCCGATCGATTGGACTAATTTACCTTTTTTCGGGACGATATTTTTGTAATTGTTTCCTTCATTTGTTCAGTGTGTGAAATATTATCAAACGAATTCAAGTATGAAAATAAAACAACGTGACAAGGCCTATCTCAGCTTATTGGCGATCGTAGTTCTACTTTTTGGATGTAAAACTAATGGTATGGACAGCGATCAAGAGAAGGCTGTTAATGATAAAGTGGCCGAGCTCCTCAATAAAATGACGCTGGAAGAGAAAGTTGCTGAACTTACACAGGACGCTCCTCCAAATGAAAGGCTTGGAATTCCCATGATGCAATATAGTGAGTGTCTTCATGGCTTGTGGCTGCCCGGAGCAACCGTATACCCTCAGGCCATTGCCCTAGGTTCCACCTGGGATCCTGAAGCGATCCGGGAAATGACCACATCCATTGCAAAAGAAGCCCGTTCGGCCAATCTTACCCACTGCTATTCTCCAAATTTAGATGTTATTACTGGAGATCCCCGATATGGGAGAGTAGAAGAATCCTACGGTGAAGACCCTTATTTGGTGTCCCGCATGGGCGTAGCCTTTATAGAAGGGCTACAAGGAACAGGTAATGAAAAGTTTGATGAAAACCATATTTTGGCTACCGCAAAGCACTTCGTGGCCTATCCAGAAAACCGACGAGGGATCAATGGAGGTTTCAGTGATCTGTCAATGCGTAGGCTATATGAGGTGCATCTTCCCCCTTTTGAAGCTGCTGTGAAAGAAGCAGGGGTAGGAAGTATTATGCCCGGTCATCAGGATCTTAATGGAATTCCTTGTCACATGAATACTTGGTTGATTCAGGATTTGTTAAGGGATGAGTGGGGATTCGACGGCTTTATTGTTTCGGATAATAATGATGTGTCACGATTGCACCATATGCATTATATCGCTAAATCGAGAGAAGAGGCAGCGGTAATGGGATTACAGACAGGTGTTGACATGGATTTGGTAATTGGTAAAGACCCTGCAAATGCTGCTTATAATATGAAGGTCTTAGAAGATACCCTGAAGAGCAATCCTGATTTGGTAAAATATGTGGATGCAAGTGTATCACGGATTCTGAAAATGAAATATAAGCTGGGGCTTTTTGAGAAGGAAAAAACCGATGAGGTAAAAGAGGTGATTAGTACTCCTGAAAGCCAGGAATTGGCACTGGATATTGCCAAGAAGGCAGTGGTGCTTCTCAAAAACGACGGTGATTTATTGCCATTGGACAGGGATAAAATCCAATCAATAGCGGTGATCGGTCCTAATGCCCATGAAGAAGTGGAGGAAGGGGCGAAGTATACACTTCTCGGAGGCTATGCTGGCATACCGCCTTATTATACCTCTGTTCTGGAAGGCATTCAACAAAAAGTGGGCGATAAAATAAAAATCAATTATGCAGAGGGATGCAAACTCACCAGTGATTCAAAGGCAGGCTTTGCCGAAGCCATTTCAGCAGCAAAAAAATCAGATGTCGTGATATTGGCAGTGGGTGGATCCACTGCTACCTGTGGTGAAGGGGGAGACAGGGCCGATTTAGATCTCTATGGTGTACAAAATGAACTTGTAGAAGCTATCCACCAAACAGGAAAACCCGTTATAGCTGTATTGATCAATGGACGTCCACTGACCATCAACTATATCGCTGAAAATATTCCATCCATTATTGAAAGCTGGTACCTGGGCATGCGTAGTGGAGACGCTTTAGCGGAGGTGATTTTTGGAGACTATAACCCGGGTGGAAAGCTAACGGTTTCATTTCCCAGATCGGTAGGACAGCTTCCCGTTACTTATTTAGAAAGGCCAGATTTTGTAGGGTCTGGTAAAGGACAATATAAGTTTGAGGATAAATCGCCATTGTTCCCTTTTGGTTATGGACTTAGTTATACTTCTTTCAGTTATAGTAACCTAAAGCTTGAAAAAAATAAGATTAAAGCAGGTGAAAGCACCATAGTTTCAGTTGATGTGACCAATACTGGAAGCAGAGCAGGAGATGAGGTGGTTCAAATGTACGTTAAAGATGATTTTGCTTCGGTTGGAAGGTATAATAAAATGCTAAAAGGATTTCAAAGGATACCCTTAGCACCGGGTGAAACAAAAAAAGTAGAATTTGAATTAAACCCTGAAAATCTTTCAATTTATAATCAGGCAATGCAAAAAGTGGTGGAACCGGGAAACTTTACCATTTCAATAGGAGCATCAAGCTTGGATAAAGAGCTAGAAACTATACAGTTAACGGTGCTGTAAAAATAATAAAACAGAATGTACCGCCTTGTTCAAAGCCAAACAATCTGTATATTATTTTGATATTAATTGAGGATAAGGAGCAGTTCTATTGGGGGACTGCTTTTTTATATTATTAGTGTTACAAAACACTTAAACTTTTGAAAACAGACAGGAATACTCTTAGTTGGTGTCTTGATTAAATTATGGGAATTATCCTTTTTTTAAAAGAAATAATAAGTCAGTCTTAGAAAGGCTTATTGATTGTTGGGATATGGGATTTTTGTTATATTTGGTAATTGATCCATTGGATTAATTGCCCTATAATGTACGGTTCGTTCGCTGTTTAATTGTAAATGGATATCTATTGAAAACTGAATAAGGTGATATTGACTTGTGCTGTTGATTCCTAATCATTTATAAAAGTTATTTCAATAAGCTAATTTTTGAATATATTAATAAAGAAGAGCGATGTTCCTTTAGTCGAGTCCACGTGGGAGGGAGAATGAAGCTGAAAGCAATGAAGGAAAACAATCGGAAAAGATTGCCTATAAATAATGAAGAAGTTTAAATCAATTGGATTGGATATAAGTTTTTATATTAATCGGGGAGGGATTGAAAAGTGCCTGCAGATTATTTTATGGATTTTCTTTTTTGTGGGAACATGCCTAATCCCTGTTTATGGTCAGGATCAAATCAATAATTTTCGGCACATTTCTACTTCCGATGGATTCTCTTTGAATGCTGTAAATTCAATTGATCAAGATCAAAAAGGTATGATCTGGTTTGGAACCCGAAATGGCTTAATGAGGTATGATGGAAAAGAGTTAAGGGTCATGCGTCGCGAAAAAGGAGATGCGGAACAATTACGGATAAATGATATTTATGAGATACATGTTGATAGCTTAAGTGGCATATGGATGGGGACCAAAAGTGGTTTGAGCCTTTTTAATCCGAGAAATGATTCTTCCAAAGACTTTGAAGAAGAAACACTTTCTAGATTAGCGGTGTCTTCTCGTTTTGTACATGATGTCTTGAGGGTAAACGACCAAGAAGTTTGGATTGCCACAAGAAATGGACTTAACGTTTATGATGAAAGGACCCAACAGATCAATTATTTTTTGCATGACGAAGCCCGCCCCTTCACGATCAATTCAAGTTTTGTCACCTGTCTTTATAAATCAAAAGAAGGGGAAATATGGGTAGGAACATCAGCTGGTCTAAATAAACTAGAAGAAAGAAAAGAAGGAAAACTAAGGTTTAAATCTTTTAAAATAAATAATTCAAAGAATGGAGACTTATTCCCTAAACATGTTTCTTGTATTAAAGAAGATCAAAAGGGGAATTTGTGGATCGGCACCCATAGCGGCCTTTTTTACTTTGATGTGGAATCGGGGGAGTTTGAACTTTTCGGGAAATATAGCGGCCAAGAGTTAACAAATGATTTGATTCAGGATATTACGTTGGATAAGCACCAAAGGCTCTGGGTAGGGACCTATGACGGACTCAATGTAATTGACAGTACGCATACGCTTATCCGGAAAATGAAGCATGATCCCAAAAAGAATAATGGATTGACAGGGAATGATATTCGGGCCCTGTTTACCGATAGGCAAGGGGGGATCTGGATCGCCACTTATTATGGGGGGGTGAATTATTGGGATGATAAACAATTGAACTTTGAACTAATTGATGAGCGGAATGGGACACAGCTGGGGTATAATGTAGTTAGTGCAATTGCAGAAGGTAATCAGAAAGAAATATATATTGGTACAGAAGGAGCGGGCTTAAGTGTAATGTATCCAGGAAGCGGGCGGTTTAAAAAAATCAATAGATTGGCCAATGGTGATTTTATAGGTTCCGTAAAGGATATTCTTTATGAAAAGAAGGATAAACTTTGGGTGGGTACATTCAACAGAGGGTTGATGCAAATAGATACAAAGAGCCTTGAACATAAAGAATATAGGGCACTTTCTGATGAACAGGGTAATGGCATACTTTCCTCCGACCAGTTATTATGTCTTGCAAAAGCCCCAGATGGAAAACTATGGATCGGGACATTGAATAAAGGCTTGGATCTTTTTGACCCGGAAAACAAACAATGCAGAAATTTTGATGCGAATGTAGACGAACCAATTATTGCCGGTAACAACGTCAGGGCTTTGTTACTGAGTTCGACAGGGGACTTATTTGTAGGCACCGGGGATGGATTGTGTAAATTGAAAAACTCAATGTATAAAAATGATACCTATGAATTTGAGTTTTTTGAAATGAAGGATGGTAGTCAGGACAATTTGTACATTCACGATATCATTGAAGATTCAAGCGGTAAGATTTGGCTTGCGGCCCAAAATTTCGGATTGTTCTACGTAAATGGAAATAAAATTGTACCAGCTGGTTTAGCCGGAGTCAGTAGCGTATTTGCAATAACAGAAGATGAAGAAGGTAAATTATGGCTTAGTTCAGAAGAAGGAGTGGTTTCATATGATCCAATTACCGAAGAACAAAGGATTTATAACAGAAACGATGGCGTACAAGCCAATGAATTTAACCGAGGGGCAAAACTCTATGATTCGGATGGCAGAATGTTTTTTGGGGGAGCTTCAGGTGTTATATCTTTTTATCCCAAGCATCTCAGAACGGAAAACAACTATGCGCCCAATGTGGTCATTACCGGATTGAGTTTGTTAGATTATGAACTACAGGTTAATGACAGTACGGGCATTTTAACGCAATCCATAGTGTATACGGATGCTGTGACACTGGATTATGATCAAAATATTTTCACAGTTCATTTTGCCATGCCTAATTTCAGTAATGCCGATAAGAATACCTTTCTTTACCGTTTAAAAGGCTTGGACGATAACTGGGTGAGGACCAACAACAACTTCGTATCATTTACGATTCAGCGAGGGGGTGATTATATTTTTGAAGTTAAGGGAATAAACAGTGATGGGGTTGAAACAACAACCTCTACTCAACTTGACATCGAAGTAAAGAGTGCGCCATGGCTAACTGGATGGGCCTATTTAATTTACAGCATTCTTTTTCTCTCGGCACTTTTTGTATTTATCTATTTTTTCAAATCAAGGCTAAGACTTCAACATAAACTTGAATTAGAAACGCAGGAATTCCTTAATCAGCAGGAATTAAATCAAAGTAAACTTCAATTTTTCACAAACATATCGCATGAATTCAGGACCCCATTAACCTTAATTTCCGGACCCTTGGAAAAATTGATTTCTGATTACAAGGGGCCTAGTGCTGTTTTTAGGCAACTACAGGTAATCAAGAAAAATACCGATCAGCTCTTTAAGTTAATCAACGAATTAATGGATTTTCGGAAATTAGAAAGTAAACAGATGAAACTTCAAGCTGCAGAAGGTGACATTATCAAATTTGCAAATGAAATATATCTATCCTTTTCTCAGCAGGCTAAATTAAACAAACTGAAATATACTTTTAATGCTCCGCAGGAAGAGATCAGCGTGTTTTTTGATAGGGACAAATTGGAAAAAGTGCTTTATAATCTGATCTCTAATGCCTTTAAATACACTCCCTCAAAAGGAAAAATAGAGGTTTCTGTGACTCAGAGTGATGACAAGGTGAAGATTAGTGTGAAAGATAATGGGGTTGGAATTTCAGTTGACCATTTGGAAAAAATATTTGACCGGTTTTATGAAATTCCAAAACAAATAAATCCTGCTAAAGTCAGGTATGGCTCAGGGATAGGTCTTGCCATTGCCAAGAATATAATGGATTTGCACAAAGGTGAACTCAGGGTAGACAGTGAAGAAGGGAAAGGAAGTAATTTTGTAATGGAATTAAGATTGGGAAGGGAGCACTTGATGGATGATGAAATTATTTCCTCCTTTAAAAATAGTGAAGACATCACGCATTATAAAAAATCAGATGTATTGGAAAACATGGAAGATCATGATCCCGTTCTTCTTCCATCTACCCAAAACGCAGAGAAAGAAGGACACATCCTTATCGTGGAAGATAATCCGGAAATTGGTCAATTCATCCAAAGTTCCTTGATGGAATTTTATAAAGTCTCTTTGACTGAAAATGGAGCTTTGGGGTATCAAAAAGCATTGTCCGAGCAACCTGACCTCATCATAAGTGACGTGATGATGCCCGTGATGGATGGGATTGAATTTTGTGCTAAAATTAAATCGGATCTACGGACCAGTCATATTCCTTTTATTTTATTGACTGCACGGACTTCTTTGGTATATAAATATAATGGGCTAGAATCTGGAGCGGATGAATACTTAAGCAAACCCTTTGAATTAAAGGAATTATTACTCAAGTGCAAAAACATCATTAATACTCAGAAGAAATTAAAGGAAAAAATTGCTGAATCTGGCGAATTTGCTTCCTCAGAAGCGACGGTGAATTCCAGAGATGAAGAGATGATGAACAGTGCCATCCAGATTATAAAAGAAAACATTAACAATGAATTTTTTGATATTCAATTTTTATGCGAAGAATTAGGGGTAAGCAGGTCCCTACTTTTTACCAAGTTTAAGGTATGGACCAATCAAACACCCAATGACTTTATTTTAGGAGTGAAAATGAAAAAAGCCGCAAGCCTTATTGAACAAGGAAAAACCAATGTGTCTGAAGTAGGGTATCAAATTGGATTTAAGAATCCAAATTACTTTTCCAAAGCTTTTAAAAAGTACCATGGTTTGAGTCCAAAAGCCTATGCCCAGAAATTTAAAGAAAGTTTGGGTATTGATTAAGAGTCGTAAGTAGTTTCAGTCCAAAAGAAGTTTTACTATTTATTTGGGGACTGATTTTTACGCAATTTTGGTGAACATCCTTGTTCGCCTCGATAGGAAGTATTGTCTTCAGCAAGGGGGCTTGTCTTAATGAATTAGGGTTTATGTGAAAGTTAGGCAGGTGGTTGTACCATTTCACCTCAATTTTGGACTTTTTTTCCTTACTAAATTTTTAACATTGGGTAGTGTCTTTTCTGAGAGATTACAGCTCGAAAAATAAATTAAACAGCTGTTTGTTCGATTATTTAATGGCACAATAAGGAAGTAGGATACTGGCTATTTCCAGCTAAATACTTATTTAAATTATACCCGAATAACCATGATTATAGAAAAAGCAGTAATCGCTAAAAGTATTAATACATCATCGCGTATACCTAAATATCGGCAACTTGCGGCCATTATTATTAAGGCAATAGAGAATGGGGAAATCCAAATTGGAGAAAAATTACCTTCAATAACCGAATTGCAGGAGGATACAGGCCTAGCAAGAGATACGGTGGTAAAGACATTGAATTACCTGAGAGAAAAGAAAATAGTCATTTCCGTAATGAGCAAAGGTTTTTATGTGGCAAGAAATGTCAATCTGTCTAAAAGCAAGGTGCTGATAGTATTGAATAAACTCAGCAGCTATAAACTTAAACTTTACCACTTATTTGTTAACGCTTTGGGAGGAAATTACCAGGTCGATTTACGGGTGCATCATTGCAATGCCGAATACTTATTAAATATCCTTGAAGAAAATAACCAAGCATATGATCACTTTGTAGTAATGCCGCATTTTCGCGATTCATCAGAAAAGGTAAAAGAGGTAATCAATTATCTGCAAAATATGTCTCCTGAGAAACTATTACTCATGGACAAACACCTGCCCGAAATCCAAGATGCTGTGCCCTGTATATATCAAAATTTTGAAAGCGATATTTATCACGCATTGTTAGAAGGGATTGATAAGTTGAGTGGGTACTCAAAAATAACCTTGGTATTTCCGGAAAACCCTATTTATCCCTATCCCCAAGAGATCAAGAAAGGCTTTATACAATTTTGTAATCAAATAGAATGTAACTATGAAATTATAAATAAGATATATGAGGATATGGAGTTTCAGTCCAATGATGCCTATATCATCATAGATGAAGAGGATTTGATTCGCTTTTTACAACAGGTAAAAGACAATCGCCTTAAGCTGGGAAAGGATATAGGGGTGATTTCATACAACGACACTTCATTGAAGGAGGTATTGGGCATTTCAGTGATGACAACCGATTTTGAAGTAATGGCCGATTCTGCTGCATACATGATTTCAAAGAAAAAGTTTGAAACTGTTCCTAATTATTTTAGCCTGATCGATAGAGGAAGCATTTAAAAATTGACGTTTAACCCTGATCATTTTGTCGATATTTCATGATGAATATAATAACCTACTTCATATTGTTGACGGTTCTTTTCTTTTTTTCTGGCTGTAAGTCCAGTCATAAAGTGGAGAGCAAGGTAATAGAAAGAGCAAAGCCTAACGTTCTTTTCATCGCAATAGATGATTTGAACACGTGGTTGTCATGTTTAAATGATTATTCCAATACCAAAACGCCAAATTTGGATAAGCTTGCTTCACAAGGTATTTTGTTCTCAAACGCACACTGCCAAGCGCCTCTTTGTGGCCCCTCTAGAGCATCGATTATGACCGGACTCCGCCCTTCTACTACGGGGATATATGGGATGATACTGGATGAAAAAATAAGGTCAGAGAATCCCGCTACAAAGGATATAGTATTTCTCCCAGAATACTTTAAAGAGAAGGGGTATTACACCATGGGGATCGGTAAATTGTTTCATGATCATGCACCAGAAGGTGTTTTTGATGAGTCCGGAGGCAGGGTAAAAGGGTTTGGTCCTTTGCCAAAAGAAAGGTTTGTTTGGGATGGTTTTGGTAATTCGGACCCTGAACATTATGGTCGCACAAGTACCGATTGGGGAGCATATCCAGAGCAGGATGACAGGATGCCTGACCATCAATCTGCCAGCTGGGTGATAGACCGGCTTAACAAAAAGTATGATCGACCTTTTTTTATTGGATTGGGCTTTTTGAGACCACATGTACCCCTTTATGTACCTCAAAAGTGGTTTGATCTACATCCTTTGGAAGGGATTGAAGTACCCCCATATCGCTCAGATGATCTAGAGGATATTCCAGAAGTTGGGCTTAAAATAAATGATTTGCCCATGATGCCCTCTACCAAATGGGCCAGGGAAAACGGGGAGTGGAAAAAAATAATTCAAGCCTATTTGGCCTGCGTGAGTTTTGTAGACCACCAAATCGGAAGAGTACTTGAAGCACTGGAAAAAAGCACTTATGCAGATAATACAGTGGTCGTTTTATGGTCCGATCATGGATATCGCCTTGGAGAAAAGGGAACCTTTGCCAAACATGCTTTATGGAATCCTGCTACCAATGCGCCTTTAATGTTCAAAGCACCAAGCCTATCAAGAGGCAAAGTAATTAATGCACCAGTGGAAATGCTGGACATTTATCCTACTTTGTTGGATTTGTGTGGTCTTGATGCTTACGGAAAAAATGAAGGAAAGAGTCTGGTACCCCTGATGAAAGGAGAAAATAATGGTACCGGCCAAATGGCCATTACCACTTTTGGAATGAATAACCATGCGGTAAGGACAAAAAATCATCGATATATTCAATATGAAGACGGCTCAGAGGAGTTTTACGACCTTATAGCAGATCCCAATGAATGGATAAATCAAGCGAACAACCCCAAATATGCCGAAATAGTCAATGATTTAAAGGCAAGTTTACCAAATAATAATGCAAAATGGGATGAAAATTCCTCCTATAATTTCCAGCCCTATTTTGTGGAACAAAAAGCCAGGACCGGTAAGCGTTAACATGATTTGTTCTGATCCCAAGGGAAAGAGAAGTGGATTCGAAAAGCTAAAAAACATCAATAAAGTCAAGTAACTCGAAATATAGCGTGACAAAAATATGAAGTTAACAAGGTATGTATCTGTATTAATTTTGCTACTAATGGGAGATGGAGTTTATGCCCAAATTACTGTTCCTATTTATAAACAATCCAACAGGGAGGTTGATGAACGGGTGGCTGATTTGCTTGGGCGCATGACCCTTGAAGAAAAAGTAGCCCAAATGCGAATGTTTCATGCCCAAATAGGAGTAGAACTTAATGAGCAGGGGGAACTGGATCTTTCTGAAAAAGTGATTCAAAAATTAAGTATAGGCGTAGGTGGAATAAAAAATCCAGGGGAGCATTTATCTCCCGAAAAAGCGGCCTTATTAAATAACAAACTTCAAAAATATATTATAGAACATAACCGATTGGGTATACCCGCTTTCTTTGTGACGGAGTCCTACAACGGGGTCGATGCTGAAGGGTGTACAAGTTTTGGACGGCCCATCAATATGGCTGCCACATTTAACCGAGAGCTAGTCAATAGCGTCTATGATGTAGTAGGGAGGGAAGCACGTTGGCGAGGTTTACACCTTACTCATTCGCCAGAGGCGGATATTGTACGGGATCCACGCTTTGGGAGAATGAGTGAGGCATTTAGTGAAGATACTTACCTAACCACGCAAATGATCATCAGTGCAATTACGGGTTTACAAGGTGGTTATGATGGATTGAAGGCTACACATATAGGTGCAGTGGCCAAGCATTTTGCAGGATATGCACAAGTATCTGGAGGGACTAATTTTGCCTCCATCGAAATTTCCCCAAGGACCCTAATTGATGAGATTTTTCCTCCATTCAAGGCCGCTGTTCAGGAGGCCAATACCCTTGGAATAATGGCATCACATGGGGATATAAATGGGGTGGCGAGCCATGCCAATCCTTGGCTACTGACAGAAGTGCTTCGAGAACAGTGGGGTTTTGAAGGTTATGTAGTTTCTGATGCCAATGACATTGGAAGATTACATTATTTCATGAAAGTGGCCGAAACCCCAGAAGATGCTGCTATTTTGGGCTTAACAGCAGGAGTGGATCTGGATCTATATGCGGAGGATGCCTATGCATTGCTGCCTGAAATAATCAAGGAAATGCCAGAAATAGAGGGGTATATTGACCGGTCTGCGGCCAGGGTATTAAGAACCAAATTTATCCTTGGTCTATTTGATGCTCCCTTTATTGAGGTAGAAAAGGTAAGTACCGCTGTAAGATCAAAACATCATTTGACCTTGGCCCAGGAAGCCGATCGGGAGTCGATTATTTTATTAAAAAATGAGGGGGTATTGCCCTTATCAGCCCAAGAACCTCAGAAAATTGCCTTGGTAGGGCCCTTGTTAGGAAAAGAAGTGAAAAAACAGTTTCAAGACATTGCAGGGAAAGAAATTGAATTTATTGAACAAAAAGGGTTTGACTTGACCAATGGCGTACGGGATGTTCCCCAATTGATGTCCGGTGAAGAACAAAGAAAGGGAATTGAGGAAATCGTAAAAAGCAGTGTGGAGGCCGATGTGGTGGTCGCTTTTGTAGGTGGAGATGAATTTACAGCTAAGGAGGGATTTTTTAACAATGCGCTCGGCGATCGGGACAATATTAATCCTGTAGGACTTCAGGATGAGTTGATTGAGGAGCTTAAAAAACTTGGAAAGCCTTTGATTGTGGTGCTAAAGCACAGAAGGACCCTTTCAATAAATGCATTTAATGAAAAAGCTGATGCTATTCTGGACTGTTGGGATCTCAGCGAACAGGGGGATTATGCCCTAGCAGAAGTGCTTTTCGGAAAGGTAAACCCTTCCGGTAAGCTTCCTGTCACCGTGCCCCTTTCTATTGGACAATTTCCCTTTCATTACAGTCAAAAGGAAATCAATTACAAAAAAGGATACCTGTTTACTGAAAACCATCCTTTGTACCCTTTTGGGTATGGTCTAAGTTATACAACCTTCGGTTATTCCCCGGTCAGACTTTCTAATACTGTATTACATGATGATACGTCGATTAAGGCTACCGTTAAGGTGACCAATACAGGTAAACGAAGAGGTAAAGAAACTGTGCAACTCTATATCAAAGATCTGATTGGTACAGTGGTACGTCCCATGCAAGAACTAAAGGGATTTGAAAAAATAGACCTGAAACCAGGAGAGAGTCAAGAGGTTACCTTTGAAATTAAACCTGAAATGCTGGAGTATACCGGTTTAAATATGAAGAAAGAACAAGGGAAAGGGGAGTTTGAACTCCGAATAGGTAGTTCCTGCCAATCTTTTCAAGCAGTGAATTTTATGTTTGAATAAACCAAAGTTGTTGAATAAAATGAAACTTATTCACCTCTTCACAGTGAATGGAAGTACCTCTCCTGATTATCAGATAAATAGGCATTGAAAAATAGTGTTTTATCTCTTCGAAAAGGGAATAGAAATGAGGTTTCTCGGTTGATAAAAGATCATTGTTTTAATTCTTATCAAAAAAGATTATGTCATTCTCCATCAAAAACAGAATTCCCGTTTTGGAAAGGCTAAGTATAGTATTCTTACTTTTCATTGGTTTTAGTTGCGGCCAATCTGGAAGGTCCCTTAATGAGCAGCATAACAATAAAAGAAAAACAGTCTTGTCAAGGCCCAATATCCTATGGTTGGTCACGGAAGACATGGGACCCTATATAGCTCCCTTTGGCGATTCTACCGCGTACACCCCTAATTTAAACCGCTTGGCCAATGAAGGGGTTATTTATCCCAACTTATATTCTACATCGGGAGTATGTGCTCCCAGTAGGGCAGCCATTGCCACAGGCATGTACCCTTCAAGTATTGGAGCCAATCACATGCGGACCAATTCATATAATGAAGAGGTGGGAATTCCTAAATATGAAGCAGTTCCAGGTCCAGAAGTGAGGATGATCAGCGAATGGCTGCGTGAGGAAGGCTATTATTGTACCAATAATTATAAGGAGGACTACCAATTTAAGGCACCGGTAACTGCTTGGGATGAAAGCGGTCCATATGCCCATTGGCGAAACAGGGCAGAAGGCCAGTCTTTTTTTTCGGTAGTTAACTTTACGGAAACCCATGAATCAGGACTGTTTGATCCTTATGGTTTTCGGCACATAGAGACCAGGCATTACTATGCTGGGGATACTAGCTACAAGTGGGCTGATGGTAGAATGGACGAAGAAGAAACACCTGTTCACCTCAGCAAGGATACTGAATTTCCTATTCCCCCATATTTGCCTAACACCCCTGTCGTTAAGCGGGATATGTGGAAAATGTATAATAATATCTCTGAGATGGATCGGCAATTGGGGGCCGTTTTAAAACAATTGGAGGAAGATGGATTGCTGGAAAATACCATTATATTCTTTTATGGTGACCATGGAGGTCCATTACCCCGGCAGAAACGACTGATTTATGATTCAGGGCTGAATACTCCAATGATCATCCGTTTCCCCCATTCTCGCCGGGCAGGCTCAGAAGATGATCAACTGATCAGCTTTGTTGATTTTGCCCCCACCCTATTGTCCTTGGTGGGCGTAGCGCCAAAGGATTATATGCACGGAAGGGCTTTTTTGGGAGATTATCAGGCCAATGAGGAAAGACAATTTATCCATGCTGCAGCAGACCGCTTCGATGCCTATACGGATGCTATCCGCGCGGTAAGGGATAAGCAGTATAAATACATTAGAAATTTTCGTCCCCATCAAGAGTATTACCTTCCCATATCCTATCGGGAGGAAATCCCTACAATGAAGGAAATGTTGAGGTTAAGGAAAGCAGGAGAATTAGATCCTGTTCAAGCCCAATGGTTCCGCGAAAGCAAACCCAGAGAAGAATTATATGACTGTGTTGCGGATCCTCATGAACTCAATAACCTGGCGGAAGACCCAAAATACCAGGAAAAACTCCAGGAATTGAGCCAGGAAATGGACAGGTGGATACAGGAAATCGGTGACCAGCCAAATTTACCTGAAAAACAATTGATCAATCAGCTTTGGGAGGGCCAAAATACTCAACCAAAAACAGAGGCCCCTTTGGTGAAAGTGGAAAATGGAGAAATTAGGATGAGTAACAACACAGAAGGAGCTTCTATCGCTTATAAAGTAATGGACAAAAAAGGTCGAAAATCCAAAGTATGGAGCTTATACCAAGGGCCAATCAAAGTCCCCAATGGATCTAAAATAATGGTAAAAGCTCACCGAATCGGGTTTAAGCCCAGTGAATTGGTAGAGGTGCTCCTTGATCAATGAAACTTAATTGAAGAATATCCAAAAATACTAAAGAAATGAATCGACGTGATTTTTTACATAGCTCTTCTCTGGCAGGATTGGGCTGTATGATGCCATTCGACAATGTTCTGTTTAATAAAAATGGAGCAAAAGAACAGTCCATACAATATAAAGCATTAGCCTATGGTTTATTAAAAGATTGGTGTGACGGGATGATTCGTCAGTTGATCATTAAACCTTCTGACCCTGAAATCCATGGTATGATGCAGTGTCCCGCCTGCGATGTCGTTCATGCCAGGTTTTCCGATGCTGTATATCCTTTCTTTTATATGGCCAAAGCCACTGGTAAGGAGAAGTATTTGGAAGCAGGAATAGCCGTCATGGAATGGAGTAAAAATGTGACCTTGCCCGATGGTAGCTGGACCAATGATTTGAATCCAAATTCATGGAATGGTACAACGGTTTTTGGTGCCATAGCGTTGGCCGAGACATTAAAATACCATGGTGATTTACTCGATACCAATCGCTACGGGGCATGGAAGGAGCGACTGGGCAAAGCAGCAGCCTTTATATATGAAAAGTTCGAAACCATCGATGCAACCAATGTCAATTATGGAGCTACGAATATTTACGCCCTGTATTTGATTGGTGACCTTTTGGAAGAGCCGAAGTATACTGCTAGAAGCCAACAACTGGCAGCTGAAGTAAAGCATTATTTTACTCAACCTAATTATTTGCTGTATGGAGAAATTAAACCATCAGCGCACAAGAAAAGTGCTAAGGGCTTGCCGGGAGTGGATTTAGGGTACAATGTGGAGGAATCCTTGAACAGTATCGTAATGTATGCCCTGCATACTGGGGACCGAGAACTGTTGGTACTATTGCAAAAATCCTTAGAAAGCCATTTGGAATTCATGCTCCCTGATGGTGGCTGGGACAATAGTTGGGGGACAAGAATGTTTAAATGGACCTATTGGGGCAGTAGGACTTGTGATGGATGTCAGCCGGCTTTCAGCATGATGGCGGGTTTTAATCCAGCATTTGGCACCGCAGTTATAAAAAATACGGAACTGCTCAAGCGATGCACTTCGGAAGGATTATTGCATGGAGGCCCACATTACCTTTCCCATGGCATCAAACCTTGCTTACACCATACCTTTACACATGCCAAATCTCTTGCAACGATTCTGGACCAATGGGAACATTTGCCGCAAATCAATAAAAAAACTTTACTTCCTCGCGAAAAAGCAGATGGTGTACGGCATTTTAAGGAGCTGGATACGGTGCTTTTTTCCAGAGGGAACTGGAGAGGGACCATATCGGCCTATGACGCAGAATACTATCACAAAGAAGATTTGCGCCAGGCAACAGGTAATTCTTTGGGGGTTTTATACCATCAAAAAGTAGGACTTTTATGTACAGCAAGTATGGCGGTTTATAAAATGATGGAACCCTTGAACCAACAGCCTGCACCAGGAAGAGACATTGCGTTGACTCCCCGATTGGAAACTTATGAAAATGGTGTGTGGTATACCAATCTATATGATCTTTCTGCAAGTTTCAGCACTGAAGACAAGATGGGAGAGATTCAGGTTTCAGGTAATGTCAAACTAAAAAATGAAGCAAGGGAAACTGTAGAAAACACCGCAGCCGATTTTGAGCTAGTCTACAGATGCTCCAAAGATTTAATAAAGATTACTGCAAAGACTCCTAAGGCTATTACTGGACAAACAGCTTTTGTGCTTCCCATTATTTCACCATCGGGAGAGGAGGTCTCTCATTCTGAGTCCAATATCATTACCATACAAAAACCAGAGGGCCTGGTTCGAATTACCGCAAATGTTCCCCTGATAATCAAAGAAATGCCTAAAGAAAGAACCTTTAATATGGTGCCAGGGGTGGAAGCAATCCCAATAATGGCATTTTTTGACTCCAATGAAAATCGATTGGAGCTGGATATTAAAGTTATCTGATAATTCCAGCATGGTTTATTCCTCCTTACGGCATAGTACCGACATTTTTTCAAAAGCAAAGAAGTAAAGTGAGAGCAGGCAATGTTGGATTCTAGGTGATTTTGTCATTTACAGAGTTAGCGGATATTCCAGGTGAATAGTAGCGCGTGTGTTAGGGCTGGAACTGCGGCATCTATGAATTAGCCATTTGGACTTACACCTGAGTTTGTTCTTTGCGGTAAGAATATTTTTCTAAATCACTTCCAATTTTCAGGAGCTTGATTTAAAAGATTGGATCCTTTCTACATTTCCTACTACAGGCCGAAGTGGTGCTTAAATTTTGTTTTGAAATTAGGAATTCCTCTCGACCAAGGTACTCTATTGATTTTCATAAATGGTTATAAATCGTGGTATATGGACACCATAAGGGCTATTTGGATGATATTACCATTTTTATGGATTTTATTTTGGGAGATAATCATAAAATTAGTTGAATCAAAATCACAATAAGTTTGATCCATCTGTTCACCAAAAACATGGATTAAATAGGAGGTTCAAAATTCAATACTTGGGTTGGATGAAGACGATGTTCGATTGATATCTAATTCAAATAATGGGAAGAAAAAGAAGCTAAAGGAGAAGGTTTTAGTAATGTGACAAGAGGAATAAATATCATGCGCTGCTATTGGTTATAGTCAGTTGGTACCCGAAGAAGATTTGATCAGGATTAATTTTGAAGAATTAATGGATCTTTTGCAAAGGGGTGAACCTGATTTAAAAAGTAAATCTGTGAATAGTTTAAAATAAAAGAAATGAGAATAAACCTAACATAACCCTAAATCTAAACAATGGTTCCAATACGGAACTCCCCCTTAATGTATAGAAAAACTAATAAGACTAAATTTTAAATTTAAATAAGATGGTTCATAAGATTTTACAAAAAATAATTTTGCTGTCACTGTCGGTGCTGTTCTGCAGTTCGCTGGCCTTGGCGCAGGAGGTCACCGTTTCAGGTACGGTCACCTCTAGTGAAGATGATCTTGGTTTACCTGGTGTTACCATTCGAGTTAAAGGAGGTACAAAAGGAACGACGACAGATTTGGATGGGAAATACCAAATCAAAGCTTCCCCATCAGATGTATTGGTGTTTTCATTTATTGGGTATACAGAAGAGGCTATCGAAGTTGGAAACAGGTCAATAATAGATGTTAACATGAGCCCGGATATTGCTCAGCTTAATGAAGTGGTAGTAGTGGGATATGGTGAGCAGAACAGAAGGGATTTGACGGGATCTGTCGTTTCCATTAAATCAGATGAGCTCGACCAATCCACTCCCGTTAGTGCGCTTGAGGGTATGAGGGGAAGGTTGTCCGGGGTATCCATTACTTCCAATGGCGGTCCTGGAGAAGCGGCAGATATACAAATTAGAGGGACATCGACTCTTAATAGTGGAACTGGTCCCCTATATGTAGTAGACGGACAGCAGTTGGATGATATTGACAACATCAACCCTAATGATATCGCTTCAGTTGAGGTACTGAAAGACGGTGCTTCTGCGGCTATTTATGGTTCAAAATCTGCCAATGGTGTGATCATTATAACAACCAAAAAAGGGAAATCCGGTGAAACGAAAATAGATGCCAACTATGTGCGGAGTTATAGCTCGCTGGCCACAAAAATCCCGGTTTCAAATACGCGTCAAGCAAGGATTTATGAGATTGCCAGGACCGGCAATGATGCTATTAACCCTGGACCTCCAGCAGATTCACTTTCGGCATTGTTCAACCAAGATTTTGACTATCAGGAAATGATCACCAGAGTTGGTGTCAGGGATCAAGTAGGTCTTTCCTTAAGCGGAGGTAAAGAGGACGCAAACTTTTATTGGAATACCGGTTTTTTGAACCAAGATGGGATTGTTAAAAACTCCAATTACCAAAGAATCAATACTACCTTAAATGTGAACTTTAAAGCGACAGACAAGATAAAGGCGGGTACCAGGATTATCGGTTCTTATTCAGAAAGAAATGGTCTTAATGAAGGTTCTGTATTTAATCAATTGTCTACGCACTTTCCTTATCTTCCTACGCAAGATTCAGATGGGACCTATGTGCCACAAACATCAAGTCAGCAAAATGTATTGGCCGAAACACTATTTACGGTAAGACAAAGCAGGGATTACGACGGACAGATATTTAATTACGCTGAACTGGAGCTGTTGCCTTCCCTAAAGTTTAAATCCACATTAGGGGTGCTGTTAGAATTAAGAAGAGACAATGATTTTGATCCTACCATTGTTCAGCCGCTAGGACGCGCTGCAACAGGATCTGAAATTACAAGGCTTAATTTTAGTTTACAACAAGAGAACTACTTTACCTATAAAAAGAAGTTTGGGGACCATAATGTAACAGGGGTTTTGGGTGTTCAGTTTCAAAAATGGAGAAATGAATTTGCCCGGTTCAGGTCCACAGAGTTTAACAATGACATTGTCCGGACCTTTAATAATGTGGTGGAGCTAGATGCAGCCAATACGAGGACTACTGCCTCAGGTAATGCACTTGCTTCTCAGTTTGGTAGGTTAACCTACGATTACAAAGGGAAATATTTGTTTGGGGCCACAGTCAGAAGAGACGGTTCTTCACGCTTTGGGACCGAAAACCAATACGGTGTATTTCCAGGGATATCCTTAGGCTGGAGAATAAGTGATGAAGCTTTTTGGGCACCTCTTACCAATGCGGTTTCCGATATGAAAATTCGAGGAGGGATTTCTCAAAACGGTAATGAACGCATTGGAAACTTCGATAGCAGGTCCCTTTATTCTCCCGGTTTTCTTTATAATGGACAAAATGGAATTGCTTTAACACAGTTGGGCAATGCCAACTTAGCGTGGGAAACTACTCAACAGTCTTATTTGGGAATAGATTTTGGATTTTTAAAAGGCAGGATTAATGCCAGTGTAGATTACTACGAAAAGCTGACCTCAGACCTATTGTATAGCACCCCACTGCCTGAGGAAACAGGCTTTAGCAGCATTAGGAATAATATAGGTGAAATCAAAAACAGAGGTTTTGAACTTTCCATCAGTGGCGATATAATGAATCGACCAGATTTCAAATGGTATTCTAGCTTTAATATTTCTACCAATACCAATGAAATTCTGGACCTTGCCGAGGAGGATGGACAGATCATACAGGGAAATTATATTATAAGGGAAGGTGGCTCCATTGGAGATATGTGGGGTTATACTGCACAAGGAGTGTTTGCTTATAATGAGTCCAATGCATTTGATGATGCAGGGAATCAACTTACGCCAATTTTTGATGAACAGGGCGGATTCCTTAGTTATGAGTTGAACGGTCAGGCCTATGCCGGAAATGTCAACCAGTTAAAAGTCCAAAATCGTGTATTACAGGGAGGAGATGTGTTTTGGAAAGATCTGAATGGAGATTTTAATATAGATGCCGGTAATGATCGTTCAGTGATTGGTAATGGATTGCCCAAGTTATTTGGGGGCTTTTATAATGAGTTTCTCTACAAGGGCATCAAGCTCTCTATTATGTTTGATTATAATTTTGGAAATGACCTGTACAGGGAATATGATGAAACCCGAAACCAGCGTTTGGTAAGAACCATCCTTCCTGGTCCAGAAAGAATTGAGGAAGCCTGGTATCAACCAGGTGATGTGGCAAAATATCCTACATTAGCCTCCAATTCAACTTCAAGAAATAATCTAGGACCTAATACCTTTTGGTTGAGTGATGCCGATTTTATCAAGCTAAGATCGTTAAGACTTGATTATTCATTGCCGGGGTCTATCACAGACAAAGTGAACTTTTTATCCAATGTATCCATCTATGCGTCAGGCAACAACTTATTTACTTGGACAAATTACGAGGGCTATAATCCTGAGTTGGGTACCAGAGGAAATGCCTTGCAACCGGGTATGGATAATTTAAGGTACCCATTGTACCGGGAATATATTATGGGTATTAATATCAATTTTTAATAATCTAGTTTCGATTTAAAATAGATAAAGACACTAATATGAGAATTTTCAATAAAACAGGATGGGTATTGACCATGTCAATGGCCATGATGATCAACTCGGGGTGTGATAGCATTCTTGATGTTGAGCCGGAAAGCGAGATTGGTGAAACGCAGTTTTGGAATGCAGAGACAGATGCCATTGCTGGTGTTGCGGGTATATATGATGCCATGCAGACTGCCTATAGCCGTAAGTATTTTATATGGGGTGAATTTAGATCAGATAATTTTGATGCCAATTCAGCCTCTGAAAATCCTGAATCACAGCAATTAACAGGGAATGATCTTTCTGACCAAAACCGTAATATTGGTGGCTGGGGTGATATGTACAGAATGATTTTAAGGGCCAATCTGGCCATTAATAATATTCCAAATATTACCGGGGATGTTGATCGCTTTTTGGGGCAGGCACATGCTTTAAGGGCTTTTGTGTATTTTGATCTGGTGAGAGCATATGGGGATGTACCCTTATACCTGGACTTAATTACTGGTGTGGAAGATGATATCTTCCGATCAAAAACATCCGGAGAGGAAATCATAAACAATGTGGTAATTCCAGACATGTTAAAGGCTGAGGAGCTGATACTTAATCCCAAGGACCGGTTTGCATTTTCATTATCCAGTATTTATTGCTTACAAGCCGAGGTGTATATGCACTTAAAGGAGTATGCTTTGGCTAAGGAAGCTATGGATAAACTGGAAGCACTTGGCGAGTTTAGTTTGGTAACCAGTCCCGAAGCTTTTCATGCCCTGTTTAGAAATGAACCGGAAAGAGCAGGGCTGGCAGCCAATGAGCAAGAGACAGGCCCGGAACTTATCTTCTCCATTGTATTTAATCAAGATGAAGAACCTGGTGACGGTTCTATTTATAGCCTGTTTTGGCCGGGAGTTCCGAGCTATTTTATTTCAGAGCGACTAGAGCAAAAATGGATGGAAGTATTTCCTACGGATTCACTTTCCTGGCATGCCAAATACCCCGATTATAAACCTTCAAACGTAGATGAAGAAACTGGTGCTACCATTTATGGAGACTACCATAGGTATGTGCAGCTGTATGAACAGAATAAAAATATCGGTGAAAGAAGGTATGGTAAATACAACCTAACCAACTATCCCGGCAATGAGGACGATACCGATATCGTGGTTTATCGCTACGCAGGTATGCTTTTACTCAAAGCTGAAGCGGAAGTAAAGTTGGGAAATCTACAAGAAGCGGTTGACCTTGTTAATCGGGTGAGATCTGCCCGTGATTTACCAGGAATCGATCTGGCCGATTTTGAAAATAGTGAAGACTTACTTAATACAGTATTGGATGAGCGCCAATTTGAACTGCTGGCAGAAGGTAAAAGATGGTGGGATCTGATCAGAAATGATAAAGCCGTGGAAGTAATGGGGCCTATCAATGGCCAGACGGAAGAAAGGCTATTATTCCCTATTTGGTTCCAGCATTTAGTTGATAATCCAAATTTAACGCAAACACCAGGATATTAATTAAGAACTAAACTACATGAAAATGAAAAGTCTTATAAATATAGCGAAAAATATATTTGCGGTAGGAGCGATAGTCTTACTGACCGCAAGTTGTGATTTGGCTCTTCAAAAAGAGTGGGAGTATGTGCGTGAGCCCTTCGGGAATCAGCCGACTGGTCTGACCGCATACGAATGGCTTCAAGAGATAAACGGAAATCCCACTTATAATGATGAAAATGGCCTTCCTGAATTTGAATACCTGCTTGAGGCCATTGAAAAAACTGGTTTGCAGGAACTATATGATGATCCAAATGCAAAACAGACTTATTTTCTTTTAAGAAATAATGCCTTCAATGGGGCTGGTCAACTTATGGAGCATACTACAGGGAACAGTGCTTATCCACTTGATTCCATTAGCAATGACCGTTTGGAACATGCCCTCCGGTATCATATCGTAGATAAGCCTTTGGCGCAAGGAGATATTCCTAAAAATGATTTCTTCTTTTATTATCAGACCTTGGTTCCTGGTGATACTGGAGTGGTGGAAATTAACAAAAGACTCTGGGATCAGTCCATTCGTATCAATTCAAGTATTGCCAGGATCGGATCAACCAGTACACCTTCCAATATGCCCAGTACCTCAAGGGGACGTAGTGTTGACTTACATAACTTTATTTTCACCAACGGTGTAGGGCATCAGCTAAATGGATATGTCAGGTACCAACCATTCTAAAATTTAAATTTCATTAAAAAAGAAGGTAAGCTCTAGACGGGCTTACCTTTTTTTATTCAGCACTTGAATACTTTAAAAAAAACGCCCCAAAAAATAATGGAGGGGTTTTAAGTGATCGTGGTAATTTACGAGTAAGGTAGTAAATAAGCTATAATTGTTATTTTTGAAATCATTTTATGCAATTTTAATGTCAAAATGTCAATTGATAACCTTTTTGTAATTGTTGAAATTTATCTTTATAAATAAGGTAAATGTGGCAATTTACACTATTAATCAATCACAATTATTAATCTATAATATAATTTCTTGTTATACCTGAGGGGAGAAAAAACCTTGTTTTAAAATCAAATTATGCTTTTGAAATAAGGAAGATATCTTGGGTTTGATGGGCTAAATACCCTGAAAAATGGACTTTATTACCCCTTTTTGAAACTATTTTTTTATCCAAAGTCGCCAACTTTAACTATCACAATTAAGGCGAAGCCAAGCAAATGGTTTGGTTGAGGAAATAATAATATGAAACAAATCAAAGTATCTAATAAATATCAAAATTTAATAGTAGTTAAGAAAAGGAAGCAGAAAAATAGCAGGGTGGAATTCCTGTAAGAAGAGTTCAATTAATAGTTAAATTAAAATAACCATAACATGAAATGTAAACATTTACCAAAGGTCTTGTACCTAACGAAAATTGTGCTTTTGGTGTTGTTAACCGGAGCACCCATTATGAGTACGTCATTTGCAGAAGTGGGGGAATTATCCGAAGATAAAGTTGAAATATCCGGACAAGTAACATCTTCCCAAGATGGCTCCACTTTGCCCGGTGTGACCGTTTTAGAGAAAGGTACTACTAACGGAACCATTACCGACCTTGACGGGAAATACAGTTTAAGAGTGGAAGAAGGGGCCACTATTGTGGTTTCTTTTGTAGGTTATGTATCCCAAGAAATAGTAGTGGCTAACCAATCGACCATCAACGTAGAGCTGGAGGTGGATGTAAAGCAATTGGATGAGGTAGTTGTCATTGGTTACGGAACCTCCAAAAAGTCCGATCTTACGGGGTCGGTATCTACAGTGGACACTGAGGCTTTACAAAATACCCCTAATTCCCGCGTGGACCAAGTACTTCAGGGTAGGGCATCCGGAGTGCAGATCACCCAAACTAGTGGTGCGCCTGGAGCAGGTACATCTATAAGAGTGCGAGGTGGTAATTCCATCCAAGGCAGTAATGAGCCCCTTTGGGTAATCGATGGTATTATCGTTGGACAGGATTATAACCTCAACAACCTAAATTCAAATGATATAAAATCCATTGAAATATTGAAAGATGCCTCCTCAATTGCTATATATGGATCTAGAGGGGCAAATGGGGTGATTTTGGTAACAACCAAGAACGGCGCGGCTACTGGGGGAAAGCCTCAGGTGAATGTTGGTTTTTATACCAGTGCCCAATTGGTCCCAGAAAGACCAGCCTACCTTTCTCAATCAGAGCAAATTGACTTTACAAACGAGGATGCAAGGTTCAGATCAGCGGCTGAGCCTTTTCCAAATGATCCATCATCTTACCCTGACAACGATTGGTTTAATCTATTGATTGACCCGGCTGCTATTTATAATGGGGATGTGTCCATTTCAGGTTCTTCTGAAAACGGAAAAGTTAATTATTACAATTCCTTGAATTATTTTAACCAGGATGGATTGATCAAAAATTCAGGAATCGAGAAATATATTTTCCGTTCCAACTTGGATATTGATTTAAGTGATAAATTAAGTGCGGGATTTAGGGTGAATTATTCCAGAATCCACCAGGACAACGGAACGGTTGGCTACAGTTCACTCTTGGCAACACTGCCTACTCAGCCAATCTACAATGAAGATGGATCCTTTAATGGTTTTAACGAGGTGGTTGGGGCTCCTTTTTCAAACCCGGTTGCCAATGCAGTGTTGAATACCAATGAAACCTACACCAATAACTTACTCGGGACGGTTTATTTGGAATATCAACCCAACGAAAAATGGATGATCCGTTCCACATTTAGTCCTGAGATCAATAATACCAAAACCAATATATTTAATTCAAGCCGAAGTCCTGATTATATAGAAGTCGGTCAGGATGGTGACGCAAGCGTCAGTGCCTTATCCAGTTTGGGTTGGAATAATGAAAATACCATTCAATATCAATCTGATTTTGGAGAAAATCATAGTATTACGGCCTTAGGAGGAGCTTCATTCCAAAAGTTTACCTCAGAAAGCTTTTTTGCAGAGGCCTATGGAATCACCAGCGATGCGACAGGTTTTAATAATTTAGGCTTAGGGTCTGACCCTATTAGAAACATCATTGGAAGTGGATACGATGAATTTTCCATTGCATCCTTCTTTGGGAGATTAAACTATTCCTACAAGGACAAATATTTATTGACCTTAGTAGGCAGAACAGATGGTTCTTCGCGTTTTGCCCCAGGAAACAAATATGAGTTTTATCCTTCTGTAGCAGGTGCTTGGAAAGTTTCCGAGGAAGCGTTTATGGATGAGATAAACTTTGTCAATGACCTTAAGTTGAGGGCAAGTTATGGCCGGTCAGGTAGCCAAGGGATTGACTCTTACAGAACTTTAGCCCTGATGACGGAAGCCAGTACTACATATAATGGTGTGCAAACTCCAGGTGTGACCTTAGGCAGGCCTGCTAATCCAGGCCTCAGATGGGAAACCACCAGGCAATTTGATCTGGCATTGGAAGCATCGTTCTTTAGGAACAGGATATTTGCGGAATTTAACTATTACCAAAAACAAACCAATGACCTCTTATTGGAAGTCGTGATTCCAAAGCAAACTGGTTTTACCAGTCAACTGCAGAATATAGGCTCACTCGAAAATAAGGGCTGGGAGCTATTGTTAAAATCGACCAATGTCAGCAATAAAGATTTTGACTGGGGTTCAATGCTTACTCTTAGCTCTAATAAAAACAAGGTACTAGATCTTGGAGGAAGTCAGTTTATTGATGTAGTTGTCGATGAAATATTAGGCGCGGGAAATACCCGAATTATTGTCGGCGAACCAGCCCCCGTATTTACAGGAGTTAGGTACCTTGGTACTTGGAAAAGCCAAGAAGAAATTGATGCTTCCGGGTTGGGATCCCAAGTGGTGGGAGGGCCTCGTTTTGAAGACCTAAATGGAGATGGGATCATTTCTACAGAGGACAATGTGGTTCTCGGCAGCCCGCAGCCTGATTTGGTATTTGGTTTGGAAAACTCCTTATCATACAAAAATTTTGAATTTTCTTTCTTTTTCCAAGGTACAGTAGGGAATGATGTCTATAACTTAAGGACAAGGAACAGCTTTTTTAGCCGAGGAGAAGTTCCAAAATATGCAGAGATGGTAAACCGGTGGACACCTGAAAATCCTACATCAGATATTCCAAGGGCAGGATCTGATGCGGTAACTAATATTTCCAGTAATTCTGAATTTGTGGAAGATGGTTCGCATTTAAGGCTAAAAACTGTGCGGCTTGTTTATAACATGCCTGTTCAGAAAATGGGAATCAAAAGTGTGAATAGAATGTCGGTTTATTTCTCAGGATCAAACCTCTTTCTCGCATCGGGCTTTAGATTAATAGATCCGGAAAGTAGTCGGTATGGGACCACCGGTGTTGGTAATATTGCCCAGGGATTTTCCAATGGAGAATATCCTAATCCGAGGGTATTGACATTAGGGGTAAATGTGACTTTCTAATCTTCGTTCACAAAAAAATGACAATTATGAAAATCAAAAATATAATATATAGCTTATTGGCCGTTTTGGCTGTTGGATGTAAGGGATTCCTGGAGGAAAAGCCCAGAGACATTATTGCTCCTGAAAACTTTTTCAGTTCAGAAGCAGACGCAAGGCAAGCGGTAACAGGGGTATACGCTATCCTAAAAAACAATTCTCTTTATGGGCAGGTGGGATTAGATCATTTTTATGATAATGGGGCAGATATTATTGAGCCCAATCGTGCCGCAGATTTCGTAGAACCTATCGGTAATTACTCCATGAATGAAGCTTTGGCCGATAGATCTATCCAAAAAATGAGTGTTGCCGATACATGGCGGGACTTGTATAAAATAGTACTGAATACCAATATAATAATTGAAAAGGTGGACGGAAATGAGGCCATTCCTGATGCAGTAGAAACAGATATTATTGCCGAATCCTTATTCCTTCGTTCGCTGGCCTATTGGCACATTACCAATCTTTGGGGAGATGCTCCTTATTATACTGAAAGTCTTAACATCGATGAAATAAAAAAATTGGGTAGGACTGATAAGCAAATCATCATTGATGGGATTTTGGAGGATCTGCAATTTGCCCAGGATAATATGCCAAGAAGGGACGAAATCCCAGAAGCCCAGCGAGGAAGAGCCTCCAAATGGACCGCTGCCATGGTTATGGCAAAAATTTATATGAAGCAAGAAAATTGGCAGGCAGGTTTGGATAAGTGTCTTGAGATCATCAATGAGTCCTCCCATCAGTTAATGCCGACCTATGCGGACGTATTTGACCCTTTGCAGGAATACAACGACGAAATAATTTGGTCACTGGATTTTGCCAAAGATATCGTGGGACAGTTTGAAGTTGGGGTGCCACAGTTGGCCGGGAATGGAAATTGGAGACCCAGTATGTTCAATCCAAGATTACGGGACGAACCGGCCAATACTGCTGAAAGGGATGCTTTTGCACAAGCGTTGGCGGATAATGGACAGGCCTTTAATGGCACCGGACTTCAAATCGCCTCCAAGGATTTTGCAGAGAAATTTCCATTGAACGATTTGAGAAGACCCTTGAATGTGATGGATAACTACCTTGGCTTTGATCTGGTATTCCCTTATATGCCTAAATTCATGAACTTAGATCTGGAGTCTTCACCCCGTTTTAACCACTCTGATAACAGGTTGGTCTTTCGTTTGGCGGATGTTTATTTAATGGCTGCTGAATGTGAAAATGAACTGAATGGACCAGCCAATGCCTACCAATATATTCATCCGATACGACAACGAGCCTATCAAACACAAGCTGAATGGGACCTAAGCGGACTTTCTCAACAAGGATTTAGAGAGGCCATTTATGATGAAAGAAAATGGGAGCTGGCAGGAGAATTACAC